>JALOOO010000164.1 GCA_025454375.1 Leptolyngbya sp. Prado105
TCGATTTTATTGCCGAATAGTAGACTTGAGGATCACTATTATGTAGCAATTAGTAATGCTGGCGATGTTAGCGAACCGATGGTTCATTTCTTCTCTAACTTGAAGTCAGAAGCTGCCTCGCTACTGATATCTCATATCACCGATCGATTAAACTGTCCGTTCGCATTGAAAGCCGCATTTGATCCGAATGATTATCAGCGGTGTGATTCATGTATTCTGACTGTTCGCAAATCTGACTATCAGTCTGCTTGGGAGACGGTCAAGATTTTTCACCGATTGCATTACGAATTATTTTTAGATGCGATTCCATTTCTGACAAAACCATTAGGAACAGGATTCGCGATCGCAAGTTCCTCTGCGCTAGAGCATTGCAGCAGGATTGCAGATATTTTACTTAAATGTCGAGAACAAAGCTCTCCCGCAGATGGAAATCGGCTTCTGCGCCACAATGCTGAATTGCCCAGTAAGTTATCTGCTCATCTAGCGTCTGAATTACTGCTGTAATCGAGACATTGAGCAATTGATCAGCTTGAATGATCGGACTGAGATCAAAGTCGATCGTACAACTCTTTTCGATCGCATCAAACTCAAAGGGAAGTTGTGTCAATGTAAGTTCTTCTTGCATTCCGGTTCGATACGACTCAAAGCGATAGACATTCCAATCGCCGCTTGGAGACAGATTAAATTCCCAATATTGAGGAGAATTTTGCACCCCCAGGAAGAACTCAAAACAGGTCGTTTGCCAGAGATTATTCCGGCGCTGCGGGGAATGGGCAGCAGGAATCACAACCTCAGAGAATTCATCAAACAGATCATAATGCAGCCTTAATCGATTCTCAGTTCGAGCAATATCGCCTGTTAGCTCTAATCCTAGTGCAATGTCAAAGGGAGCCAGCACAAAAGATTTCATCTTAAATCCTCTACGATCGCGCAAATTGCCTTTTCTTGAGATTCGATACTTTCTGCTAGCTTAAACTGTACTAAAGCCCGCGCTAAGTTGTGTTCTGGATAGTTTACTTTGAAATAGACATTTCCATTGAGAAAGTCTGTGAAGAACCTTAACCCTAGTTCAAAAGCAATCAAACGAATGGCATCAAATAGATAAGCATAGTCGTGATCAGTAAGAAACGCTTTCGCAACCTGCAAATAACCGCGCAAAATTCCCTCACAGAGGTCAGACTCAAATCGAACCGTTTCCCAAGCTTGAGTTTCTTCTCCGATCGCATTACAGCCCGATCGCAAGCAATCTCCAATATCGTAATGAATCAAGCCCGGTTTAACCGTATCGAGATCAATCACACTGACTGCTTTATCGGTAGCAACATCGAACAGGATGTTATTGATCTTGGGATCGCCGTGCATGAGTCGAAGTTGTAACTTCCCGGCTTGTTTCGCATCTTCTAAGACATGTGCCCAAGCTTGGCGATCGCTGACAAATTTCAAACAGTAATTGACTTCGGGAGTTCTCGTCACGCTCGAATTGCTTAATGCTCGATCGTACTGTTGTAAGTAAAGCGGTGTAATGTGAAAGCCTTCTAAAGTATCTGAAAGCTTCTCAGGAGCAAGATCGCTGACTAAACTGTGAAACAGTCCCAACGCATAGCCAATCTCTTCTGCTTGCTTGAGGCTTTGAATCGTGTCATACGATCGAGAATGTCCAATAAAACTAATCGCTCTCCAGAACGAGTCTCCTTCTAAATAATGATCTTGATGCTCGTCTGTGAAAAGAACTTGAGGCGTTTCCCAACGTCGATCCATTTGACATGTCGCGAGTCGATCGCACATATGCTGCGTGCAGATCCACATATTTTGCATCACCTGTTGCGGTTGGCAAAAAACTTGCGTGTTCATTTGCTGTAACACAAACTGATCCTGATCCAAACGCACTAAAAATGTATCGTTAATATTGCCATTTCCCAATGCCCGAACCTCTCGAATCGGCTCCAGCACAAATTTTTGTGCGATCTTGTTCAGATATTCTGACGAATGCTGGTTTACCATCTTGTAAGCATTGAGAAGATTTCCCCGACATTTTACTATGATGATCGAACCTGTAACCGCCGCTCAAACTGTTCATCCGATTCAAGATGTTTTGAATCAAATTTATGAGAAATATCGATCGCTGAGATTGGGAGTCCCTGCTACTTACATTCCAGAACTAGCAAAGATGAATCCAGAATGGTTTGGGATTTGTGTCGTCACTGTGGACGGGCAGCAGTTTTCAGTCGGGGATGCTCAGCAGTTATTTACGATTCAATCGATTTCAAAAGTCTTTGTGCATGGTTTGGCATTGGAAGATCACGGACGGGAGCATGTGCTTTCTAAGGTCGGGGTGGAGCCGACGGGAGATTCTTTTAATGCGATCGTGCTAGATGAACAGTCGAAGCGTCCTTACAATCCAATGGTGAATGCAGGGGCAATTGCAACAACGAGTTTGATTAAAGGAAATGGAGCAACCGATCGTCTTAATCGCATGTTAGCGATGTTTGAGCGCTACATCGGGCATGAGAGTCATATTGATATGTCTACGTTTATGTCTGAACGCACGACCGGGTTTCGCAATCGAGCCATGGCTTATTTGATGCGAAACTTTGGCATGATTGACGATCGCATTGATGAATCATTAGATCTTTACTTTCAGCAATGTTCTTTGATGGTCAATTGCGCTGATTTAGCAACGATGGCAGCCACTTTATCGAATCACGGAAAGAACCCACTGACAGGAGTTCAGGCTGTTCCGTCTCGCCATGTGAGAGATATGCTGAGTGTAATGTTTATGTGCGGCATGTACAACTATTCAGGCGAATGGGCTTACAAAGTTGGCTTGCCGGCAAAGAGTGGCGTGAGTGGCGGATTGATTGTGGTTGTACCTGGACGCTTAGGAATTGGGATCTTCTCGCCCCCGTTGGATGAGCGAGGCAATAGTGTGCGCGGGGTGAAGGTCTGTGAGGAGCTTTCGGAGCGGTTTGGCTTGCACTTGTTTGAATGCGAGGACTGTTAAGCCGATCGCGATTTGCTAAGCTACGATCGACGCGCCGATTTTGCTCGTTTTGCTCTCGTCTTGGGTAGCTCTGCTACAGGCGGAACAGCCTGCACACCCTGCAAACTTGCAGCCTGCGCCAGCAGCGAATCGGCAAACGCGATCGCGGCTGCCTCAGTCGTTGCATTCTCGCTCGAACCCACCTGACCACTGGCAAGCTGTGCTAGCTCCTGACGACGATGTTCTTGATCGAGTGGAGTTACTTTCACAATCGTGCGCAAATCTGCATCTGCACCATTGCCGTTCTGAGATTTGCGAAGCTCAACGACCTGCTTAGCCACATTGAAATGCTGATCCGCCATTGCTGCCACAATCGGCTGGTGCGTCACACAGAGAACCTGGTGATGGCGACCCAAATGATACAGCTTTTCAGCGATCGCTTGTGCAACTCGTCCCGACACTCCCACATCAATTTCGTCAAAAACCAACGTCTCCGCAGAATCGACCTGCGAGAAACAAGCCTGAAGCGCAAGTAAGAATCGGCTCATCTCCCCACCCGATGCAATCTCCGTCAAAGGCTGCAAGGGTTCACCCGGATTCGGACTAAACAGATAAGTAATGCGATCGCTACCCGATGCCGTCGGAGAAATTGGCGTAATCCCGACTTGAAACTGCACCTTCTCCATCGCTAACGGCTTCAATTCAGCGACCAGTCGCGACTCTAACCCCTGTGCCGTCGATTTGCGAAGCTGAGTTAAATGATCAGAAGCTTCCACAAATAGAGCTTTGCGAGTCTCCGTTAGCTCCGCGAGTTCTTCGATCGATTGTCCGGCTCCGGTTAGTTCTTCTAGCTCAGACTGTAAGTTCTGCTGAAGTGCGATCGCTTCGGTCAAAGTAGGACCATACTTGCGGCAGATTTGCTTGAGTTCAATAATCCGCTCTTCTACTTCTTGGAGGCGTTGTGGATCGGTTTCGAGGTCATCTCCATAGGCATTAATCTGCTGTCCCGCTTCTTCGACTAGAGCAAGCGCAGAAGTCACAATGTCCAAAATTGGCTGCACCTGCTCATCATAACGAGCCATATCGGTGAGCAGATTTTCTGCCTTGCCAAGCAAATCTGCACAGGCATCTTCGCCCGTCTCATTCTGATAGAGCGCTTGATAAGCCTGATAGCTCTGCTGCTGCAATTCCACACTATGGCTGAGTCGCTTCCGTTCTTGCTCTAAGTGATCTAACTCATCTGGATCAGCAAGATTTGCCGCATTTAACTCTTGCAACTGATACTCAAACAAATCAAGCTGCTGTAGACGCTGCTGCTCCGAATGACGACGTTTCTCCAGCGCTTGAGAGGCTTGCTGATAGCGAACAAACGCCTGACTCACAACTTCACGCTGCTTGAGCAGTGCAACGCCTCCATAACTATCGAGCCAGTCGCGCTGAAGGCTGGGCTGACCTAACTGAACTGTCTGACCTTGCGCGGTAATTTCGACTAAGCGATCGCGCAATCCCTCCATTTGCTGCTTATTGACCAAAACCCCATTAATTCTCGATCGATTCCGCTGTCCACTGCCCAATGCGACAATCTCACGACTACAAACCGCAAGATTCTCATCTAATAAATCAATTTGTTCTTTCTCAAACCAGGCTCTGAGTAAGTCATTGACTCGAAACGTTGCCTCGATCGTGGCACGCTCCTCTCCAGTTCTGACAGCCCGACCTGTGACCTTGCCACCCAGTGCAGCATCGATCGCGTCTAAAATAATCGATTTTCCTGCCCCAGTCTCCCCCGTCAGAACATGGAGTCCTGAACCAAAGGTAAGCTCAAGGTGGTCAATCAGTGCAAAGTTTTCGATCCGCAGAGACAATAGCATGAAGGCTCACAACAATGATCCACATTCTTTCAATGTTAGCGGGGACAGACAAGAGTAGAAGAGAGATTTGATCTTGATCATAGTAAATCTGTTCTGATAAAGCGTCAAGAGAATGATGTAGAAAATTAAGGTTTCGCTCTTATTCGGGATTTCTCTGCCGTCTTGATTCGGTAATCTGGCAATCAAATCTTTCCAAATCCCTCAAACAAGATGATTTACTGAGGATATTAAATCTTTCAAAGCTTCTTGTTACAATAGTTTACATTGCCGTATCCGGTGTCGATCGCATGATAACTCCCACCCGCCCCGATGAAGTCCAAGTTCCAGATGCGCTGCCGTTCATCCGCACAGAAAACGGCATGATTACCTCTGAATTGGCGCTGGTGCCGAATCAGGCGGACATGACGGCGCTTCGATACGATCCAGACCTGATTGCGGCTTATTACCGCCCTCGCATCCTACAAGTTTGGCGACGAACGCTTGGGATCTTTTTGCCGTTCGTATTTTTTGCGACTCGGTTATGGTGGGATCGCGTCACGGGTAAAAGTGTTGAAAATCAGCAGCAGCAGGCAATTCACCTGCGCGAGATGCTAACAGAATTAGGGCCTGCCTTTATCAAAATCGGACAGGCGCTTTCGACTCGACCCGATTTAGTTCCACCGACTTATTTAGAAGAATTAACCAAACTTCAAGATCAATTGCCACCCTTTCCAAACGAGGTTGCATTTCAATTTATTCGAGAAGAATTAGGTAAAACACCTGATCAGATCTATGCCGAACTGAGTCCAATGCCGATCGCGGCGGCATCTCTCGGTCAAGTGTACAAAGGCAAGCTAAAAACAGGCGAAACAGTTGCCGTAAAAGTTCAGCGTCCAGGTCTAGCACAAAGTATCGCCTTAGATATGTTCATTCTGCGGCGGTTAGCAGGATGGGTGATGAATAATGTCAAGCGAGTCCGGAGTAACTTAGTCGCGATCGCGGATGAACTTGCGACTCGCATCTTCGAGGAGATGGACTACACCCAAGAAGGACACAACGCCGAACGATTTGAGGAACTGTACGGGCATCTGCCTGAAATTTACGTCCCTAAAATCTATTGGGATTACACGGGGCGACGAGTTCTGACAATGGAATGGATCACAGGGACAAAACTGACTCAACTTGATGCCATTCGTGAACAAGGAATCGATGCCACTCATATTATCGATGTTGGGGTTCAATGCTCACTTAGACAACTTCTAGAGCATGGATTTTTTCACGCCGACCCGCATCCAGGAAATTTGCTCGCCATGCCGGATGGACGCTTGGCATATCTTGATTTTGGCATGATGAGCCAGGTTGAGCCGTATCAGCGGTATGGATTAATTGAAGCGATCGTACATTTAGTCAATCGTGATTTTGAAGGTCTCGCTCGCGATTACGTCAATCTTGGATTTCTATCTCCTACGATGGATCTGACTCCAATCGTTCCAGCATTTGCCGAAGTATTTAATGAAGCGTTAGGGGCATCTGTTGCTGAAATCAATATCAAGAGCATCACGGATAAATTGTCAGCCTTGATGTACGAATATCCGTTTCAAGTGCCTGCATTCTTCGCCTTAATTATTCGATCGCTCGTTACCTTAGAAGGCATTGCGATCAATGTCGATCCCGATTTCAAAGTATTGAGTAAAGCGTATCCGTATGTTTCCAAGCGACTCTTGACGGATCCCGCTCCTGAATTGCGGGCATCTCTGCGTGATTTGTTGTTCAAAGATGGCAGCTTCCGATGGAATCGGCTAGAAAACTTGCTGAAGAACGCAAAAGATAATTCTGATTACAACTTAGATCAAGCACTGAATCAGGCAACGGATTATTTGTTTAGCGATCGAGGCGAATTTATCCGGGTCAATCTGGTCAATGAGATTGTGAAAAGTCTTGATTCGCTGTCTCAAGCCGCTTGGCAGAGCTTGTCCTATGGCTTCCGAGAGCGGGTTGGATTGGCGGTGGAGCGCCCCGCACTTCCCCCTGAGAATCAAGCGACTCTAGACCATCTCAAGCGGGTCTGGGCAATTTTGCGAGAAACACGCGGCTTTGATCAAACGAAGGTTCTCGCATTGATTCCGCGTCTATTAGCAAAGCCAGAAACTCAGAGAATGGGTCAGCAGATTGTAGGCGATTTCGCGCAACGGATGACCGCTCGATTAATTCGAGAAGTGCTGTTAAAGGATGAGAGTCCAACTCCGAGTTCTCCCGAAACGAGAGCATTGGTACAGATTCGTTCTTAACGCGATGTGCAACGATTAAATCTCTATCAGCCTGTCTTCTAATTTGGGAGACAGGCTGATTTTGTATCACTACTTTTTGTATCACTCCTTAGAGGGAAATCTTAGATTCATCAATCCTTTCAGTACAAGTTTCAACCGTTTCTTCCTCAACTTTTGGCTTGCGATGAATCCGAATTCCAAGAAAAATGTCGTACACAAACCCCAAAAAATCCTCCTTCAAAAGCCCGATCGATTGCGGCGAACCTTTCTCATCCAAAATTGGCTTAGCGGCATAGTAAGCTGCCTCATACTTATACCAGGGCACAGCAGGCCACAAGTGATGCACCAAATGGTAATTCTGACCCAGAATCAGCCAGTTCAAAATCTTACTGGGATAGACTCTCGCATTCAGCCAGCGATCGCGTTCCTTAAACGGACGATGCGGCAAATAATCAAAGAAAAGTCCGAGAACTAACCCGACGATCGCTAAAGGCACAAACCAGAAATTAAACACATAGCCCAGAAAATCAAACTGGCAAGCCACGTAAATTACCACTGCCAAAGACAACCGTGCTAGAAACCACTCAAATAGCTCATTTTTCTTCCATAATTTGCGTCGAAAGAAGAAGAACTCGTGGTACATAAACCGCGCATTAATGATCCAAAGCGGACCAAATGTAGATACGACATGATCCGGATCGTTCTCTGGATCATTCACATTTGCGTGATGCTGGATATGAACCCGAGTAAAGACTGGATAGGAGAAACAGAGCAAAAATGCGCTCCCATGACCCAAAATCGCATTCATTACCTTATTGCGGTGAGCGACCCCATGACAGGCATCATGAATCACGGTTCCGACCATATGTAATGCCAGGACATTGAGACAGAAACTGACCCAATCGACCCATCCCCAACACCAATATCCCAACGTCGAAATGATTGCGATCGCGATCGATAGCAGAAATATCAACAGCGTTGGATTAAAGTCACCAGGCGCTCCCAATAACTCCCTTGGAATCGTCAGGGGCTTCGTTGCCGCCTCCGACATCACACCGTTTCTCCTTGCGAATACCTCACAAAAGTATACGCTAAGCATTGTCTTTAAGTTAAGTAACGGTTTTCTAAGATTTGGAGTAAATTCGCTTGCTTCTCCCTCAAGAGAGATTCTTTGAACATTGGGAACCTAGAGCGATCAATTCAGGTCAATCCGGTTAGAACGCCGTTCAGAGTTCAAGTTCTTTCTCAAAATTCACAACGATCGAGGTTGATTCCAATGTCGCTACGACCTGTAAGCTGGGCAAAAATTCAAGATAAAGTAGTTCGAGGAACGTTGCTGTCGTTGAGCGCGATCATGGTTGCAAGCAGTGCAGCCGTAGCACAGACGGCTCCTGGAGATGTGATTATCCCCACCGAACCCGATCGTGGTGGCTCAACAAATATTCCCGTTCCCTCGACTCCCGGTGGAGATACGACGATTCCTTCTCCGACTGCTGCGGGCACTCGCTTCGCCTGCCGCGTCAACAACGGACAAAATACAGTCATGTACTTCCCCGAAAATCAGCCGAATCAGGCTTATCCCTGGGCAGTTCCGAGCAATATGGGGGGAGGCTGGGATGCCACCCGTCGGTGTAATGAAATTGCGCGTCGTCTTGAGTCCTATCGTCCCGATGGCTTACGCGAGATGACGACTGGATTTGAGAATGGCTACAACACGATCTGTGTGACGACCGATCGCGTTCCAGGCTGCCGGATTGTCTTGACGGTTCCGAATGGACAAGATCCGGCGGTGACGCGCGATCGCGTTTTCCAAAATCTCTCTGTTGCAGATAGCGGTCAGCAGACTCAAGGGGTTCTAACCTATGGTGGCGGTCGTTCTGAGGTGCTGGATCAATTGGGCAATCTGCTCGGAGTTCGGGGTCGTCGAACACCTGCTGTGACGAATGGGGCGATTAATCTCAAACCCTTCCTGTCGCGTTCAGATCGAGGAACAGGTGAAAGATTGGTCGGAGGCGTGCAGACGCGATCGAATCGATCGACACCCCGCATTTTCCAACGTCGCTAACTTGGGTTGAATAGCAAAAAGCTCCGAATTCTCTAAGAATTCGGAGCTTTTGTTTTAAGAACTGGGGCGCTAGGATTCGAACCTAGGAATGCCGGGACCAAAACCCGGTGCCTTACCGCTTGGCTACGCCCCAATGCGCTGCCTTACGTATATTAACACTAAACGCCAAAAGCGTGTCAAGAAATTTAGAACCCGACAAAATCTTGGTATCAGGTCGTACTGCTTCCAATTTGAAATGTTGCATATGATGAAGAGATAAAAACTTGATTTTTTATCTCACGCTCATTTGGGGGAGCCGCTGATATCGTGAATGCAGCAGAACAAGCGACTAGTTTAGAAACCGCTAGCAAAATTGCAACGATCACAAATTTAATCAAAACTGATTTTCCAGATGCACGGGTCGATCTCAAACCCTGGGCAAATGACCCCGACACGCGCGAACAAGTCGATCCGGACTCGATCGATATCGGCTTTCATTTTCCGGGGCGCAGCCGTCTGTTTCAATGCCGCAGCGTCTTGGTTCAGATTCGCTTCCATTTTGATGACGAAACGCAGGTGAGAAGAGCAATCGGGATTGAGGCTGCTGGATTCGACCACAAGGGCAAACAGTGGCAACTTTCAACGGTGCAGAATTGGATTCCTGAAGGAGAAGGTCAGCCTGCGCCCGAATCTGTTGCTCGATTGAAAGAATTTTGTCAGCGGGTTTTAGACGTTTTTAACCAAACTGCGTAAGATCTGGCTGCCAGCGATGTCGATTGAGGCTGAGACGATCGCTTCTGAATTCGATGCCTTCGGCTTCTAGGCGCGATCGCTGAACATAATCCATGCCCTCTCGAACGGGAGACATGGACACTTCGCCTTTTGCATTCACCACGCGATGCCAGGGGATTTCTAGTATGTTATCGGTCGATCGAAATAGCGCATAACCGACTAAGCGGGCTTGTCTTGGTAGTCCTGCAAGTTCTGCGACCTGTCCATAGGTTGCGACCTGTCCATAAGGAATTTGACGAACCACATCGTAAATCTTTTGATACTTAGACATCACTTTAATTTCAAGCTGCAAATAAAAGTGGCGAGAGCCTTATGATAAGCAGTCTCAGGCTTCATCCAGGGATCATTCACAGGTTGGTAATTAATTCGCGATCGCGTTGTAAAGTAACCCATCCGAATCGTCCTAAACTGCTGTGCTTTACAATTCATTTCGACTCTAGAATAAGCTGCCTCAGCATTGACCAAATCGTAAGTAATTTTATTTCCAGATTTGACAATGCCACTGATTTCGATATAGGAGGTTCCGTTCGCTTCTGTATCAGGAACAGGCTTCCAATTTGGGTTTTTTAGCTCAAGGATTTCAGCTTGAGCGGGAGTTGCTATCAACAATGCAGCACCTATCACGAGAATCGATCGCATGATAACTCCCCCCACAATTGAACTCTTTTATTTTGGCATCTTTAGCCAGCAGGACGGGAAAGCCGATCGCGAATTTTTTGCAAAGAATGGGTCGTACTGACGGGCGATCGCGGGTGTGGAAGCTGATCGTCGGGCCAGTTTGGCAGATCAAAACAAGGACATTCCACTGAAGGCATCCCAAGTGATCGAGTCGGGACAGGCATCGTACACCGGGCGCAGGGGTTAATTTCCCAGATGGGGGAGAGGAGTTCTGCGATCGTTTGATTAGTGCCTTCGATGTAACAATCGCCAGATTCTGGAGAGGTTGCCAAAGTCCAACAGGCTTCAAACTCATCACTATAGCGATCGCCTGCAATCACAGAGGTCAGCTTAACGGCTTGCTGACCATTGTGGGTCATGAGTCGTTTGCCTAACTGAAACCAGTAGGCGAGATACTGTCTAACTTGCTGTTCAGATGCCATAGCGTGTTCGAGGGTGAGATGAGTCACGAAGATACCCATGAGTTTAGAAAATTCTAGAAGATCTGCCTCAAGCTGATGTGAACTAATCGGTGTGAATTTGAGCGCAAATGATCTGCTTCTAGGGTATCGCGCTGTTCTATGAGCAAGTATGAACAAAATCTGTAGAAATGCGGGTCAAGGTTGACTCAACCCGCCGCAACCTTGACCTAATTTTTCTCTCTAGCTTGAGCTTCAGCCACACTCAATGGCTGAGAATTTGTCGCGGCTCCATGCTCAACAGAAATTGGTAAAGGCTTCTGCCCAAAGAAGTCTCTCAACAATCCCATCAATGCAGGAACCACTGTCGGCGTTAAGATCGTTGAGAACGTCAATCCTCCTGTCAGAACAATTCCTAGCCCTTGATAAAGCTCCGAACCCTGTCCAGGTAAAGCCGCTAAAGGCAACATTCCTAAAACGCTCGTTCCGGCAGACATAAAGATTGCTCTTAAGCGATCTTTCGTCGCACTCAGCAATGAGGAATCGTAATCTTCTCCTGCTTGTTGAAGTTGCAAGGCATGATCGACGAGCAAAATCGCATTGTTCACTACAATTCCCGTCAAGATCACAAACCCCAAAGCTGTAATCATATCCAACGGCACAGACATGCCCAGAACCCGATTGACGAGAACCAAACTCAACAATGCGCCACTCATCCCCATCGGGATCGTTGCCATGATCACGATCGGGTAAAGAAACGATCGATACAACGCAACGAGCAGTAAATAAGT
>JALOOO010000165.1 GCA_025454375.1 Leptolyngbya sp. Prado105
CATTGTTGAAGATTGCCGCGCCCCCGGTGGGAATGGAGAATTCTTGGAAGCTATGGAAGAGATTCGTGCCGGAAGTTGTGCCGTTGTCGATCGTAAAAACATTTCCGGCACGAGTAACGATCGTATTCACTGTTCCATCTGAAATCACCGCTTGAGCTTGAACTCGCTCTACACAAAGAAAGGAACTCAAACCGAGTAAGCCGAACCCGAGCAACTTGCGCTTCATCAGAGTTGACCTCAAATCAACGAATGGAACATACCAAGTGTGCCCGCTTTATATCTTTGATCCTCCTAGGGGGTCACGCCCCTCTGCACACTAGTCCGTAATATTTATCACATTGAGATAGTTCTTTATTTAGAAAATACTCAGATGACACTTAGCGCAATCCTTTCTCAAGCTGACCGTGACGCGATCGCGGATGCAATCACCACGATTCAAAGACATCTTCCCTTCCTGATCGATCTAGTCGCTGAAGATCGCATCTCAATTCCCAAACTCAGCCCTAAATCTCGGGCGTTTGTCAATACTGCGTTTGAGATGGCAAGTCACAATCCTGACTTTTTACCGCGATCGTTTGATGTCGAAGAAATGCGTAAAGACTTGGAACTCTTTCAAGACCTGAATCAGATTTTGATGCGTCTGGCTCAGTTACAGAACATGATCGATGACACCTGCATGTTAGCGGGCAGTGAAGCTTATACCGCAGCTTTAACGGTCTATGACTATGCGAAGAAAAGCGGTGCAAGTGCAAATGGATTGGAGCCGATTGTGGCAGAGATGCGCGAACATTTCAAACGCTCTCGCAAGCCGAAGGCAACGGTTGAGAAAAGTGCAGCAGCACCGCTCAACTAACCTGGACAATTCGAGCAGTTTTGTGAATCGGAGCATCCTTGAGGGTGTTCTTTTTTTGTGCCAAGCCCCTATCTTTTTGCTTCGAGCGAGATCGATTCTGGGCTAAGCAGGAACGATCCCATTAAAAAGCTCCAGCCTTCGTGCTGAAAGCGCGATCGTTGCAGGTTTTTGGCTCGATTCTTGCTGCTCAAAGCGCGATCGTTCTTGCTCGAAGGAGCGATGGTCAAGGCCATTAACACCATCACTGTGACCCAAAGCTTGATCCTTGGAGTCGATCGCAGAAAATGACCTGCTCTATCTTTGAATGGTGGTGAAGTTTAAGGCACGATCCCACTTTTGACGATCGCACTAATCCTGCTCTCTCTGAGACTGAAGGTGCTGAATTTGGTCGGTTGTTAACCCTGTAACCTCAGCAATTGTCTCCAAATCGAGATGCTTACGCAGCATGTTTAATGCGATCTCACGACGCTCTTCTTGCTTGCTCCGCTCCTGAGTTTGCTGTTCCCACTCAAGAAATGCCTCTGATAGTACCATGATCGTCTCCTGTCCGCTGAAATCTTCAATCTCGCCTAAGTCTATTCTAACTTTTCAACTCACCAGCAAGCGTAGAATTCCATCCCGACGCGGATGATTCAGAGGGAGTGCTAACACTTCCCGAATCGCTCGTTCCTGTGTTCTATTCCGTCCGAGAACCCTTAACCACAAAGTTTCTTCAGTCTCTGGTAGTTGATCGATCGCGATGATTGCTGTCTTCAAGATATCAGCCATAAAATAGACTCCAGGCATCCAACCTGCTTGAATCTTTCCTTGCGCCTCTTTCAGCAACGGTCTAGAGGTCGTCGCTGCCAGAATCCAGAGTTGAGGGAGTTCTTCGTCTGATAATTCCTCACGTTGTCCCTTGCGTCGCTCATCTTCCTGTACCCAGACCAGCTTCATAATTGAGACTCGTACCTCAGTGCGAGTGGGTACATTGCGATAAGGTTCGAGCAGGCAAGGTTTTTGCACCATCCGCCCTAGTAGTCCCAAATCACTGACCTGTGCTGTATCAGGATTGGGAACAAACCATAGGTCAGCAAATTTCGCTTCACCTGGAATCTCATACTGACGCTGTACTGTCCCGATCGGTGCAAGAAATTCTTCAAGGTACTGCTTCGATAACTGATCAAAACTGTTCTGAGCCATGCAGTCACATTCAGGAATAGGATGGTGCGATCGTATGATGCGTCGCTCTGCCTGACAAGCATTTGTGACTGTCACTACCGATCGACATTTTGTTCAAGCGCTCACCTTTCCGATTTCTTAGCTTGCTGGGATCGAGAGTTAGCCCGATCAGTTGCAAATCGTGTTGACGATCGCACTTCAAGCCACTCAACGCTCTCAGACCCGTCAAGAAAACCCGTTTCGTTCTTTGAACGATCGATGAAATTTTTCTAGATCTTTGCGGATTGTCCCCGCTCCTCTAAGATAAATATTTGCAGCACATTACACCTTAAACGCAATGGCAGAGACAATCTTCTTTAACGCCCTTCGGGAAGCGATCGACGAAGAAATGGCAAAAGACCCGACAGTATTGGTGATGGGAGAAGATGTCGGGCATTATGGCGGTTCCTATAAAGTTACAAAGGATCTGCACAAGAAATACGGTGATTTGCGACTGCTCGATACCCCGATCGCAGAAAATAGCTTCACTGGAATGGCAATTGGCGCAGCAATGACCGGATTGCGTCCCATCATCGAAGGAATGAATATGGGATTTTTGCTGCTGGCATTTAACCAGATCTCAAATAATGCAGGCATGTTGCGTTATACCTCTGGCGGAAATTTCAAGATTCCAGTTGTGATTCGAGGCCCGGGGGGTGTGGGAAGTCGTCTCGGTGCAGAACATTCACAGCGACTAGAAGCCTATTTCCAAGCAGTTCCAGGCTTAAAAATCGTCACCTGCTCAACGCCTTACAACGCGAAAGGGTTGATGAAATCTGCGATTCGTGATGACAATCCAGTGCTATTTTTTGAGCATGTTCTGCTCTACAACTTAAAAGAAGATCTGCCCAATGAAGAGTATTACTTGCCTTTAGATAAGGCAGAGATCGTCCGCAAAGGAAAAGATGTGACGATTCTCACCTATTCGCGGATGCGTCATCATGTGATGCAAGCGATGAAAACATTGGAACCCGAAGGCTATGACGCTGAAGTGATTGATCTGCTCTCGCTCAAGCCTTTAGATATGGAGACGATCGGAGAATCTATTCGGAAAACCCATCGCGTGATCATCGTCGAAGAATGTATGAGAACCGGTGGAATTGGCGCAGAACTGACGGCTTCAATTAACGATCTGTTTTTCGATGAATTAGATGCGCCTGTGCTGCGGATGTCTTCACAAGATATTCCGACTCCTTATAACGGAACCTTGGAAGCATTAACGATCGTGCAACCGCCACAAATCGTGGAAGCCGTTCGGAAAATGGTGCCGCTGAAAGTCTAAGCAAAACTCAACAAATCGCGAACAAAAGCACTGAGTCTCACTTCAGTGCTTTTGTTCGTTGAAAAAGATTTGAGATGGGTGATCTTTTTAGCCACCTCTTAAAACTTGATTTTGTTAGCCAAATCGTATCTCATGCAACGTCCGGCAAAGAAAGCGCTATCATAACCTTTGTCATATCGGGATTTGCTATGGGACGGCAACGAGGATTATTAATCTTAATTTTGGTAATGGTGCTTGCCTCCATTTACATCATCGTAGATGAGCAGCATTTTCCAACGCTATTAGGGTTGGACTTACGCGGAGGATCGCAGATCACGATTCAGGTCAACCCGACTGCGGAAATTAAAAACATCACATCGGAACAGATCGGAGATGTGCAGCGAGTGATCGAAGGTCGAATTAATGGACTTGGCGTATCAGAACCGCTCGTGCAAACGGCTGGCGAAAATCAAATTCTAGTCCAGCTGCCGGGAGTCAGCGATCCTGAACAGGCAGAACGAGTGTTAGGCGGAACGGCACAACTCGATTTTCGGGCGCAAAAAGCAGGCACAGAACAGCAACTTCGGATCGAATATCAGATCCGACAGGAATTGCTCGCCAAGCAAAAAGAATTGCGAAAATCGGATAATAAAACCGCGATCGCTGAAAATCAAGCCGCTCTCAAGCGCAGCAATGAAGCGATTTCAGCCCTGTTTGAGCCACCTGCTTTAGGGGGTAAAAACTTGCAGAATGCTCAACCCGAATCCGCACCGGGTTCAAACTCTTTCAGTGTTGGGCTGAGATTTGACCAAGAAGGCGGCGATAAATTTGCTCAATTGACGAAGAATTTAGCCGGAACGGGTCGCGCCCTCGGCATCTTCTTAGATAACGGATTGATCAGCTTCCCCAGTGTTGGCGCAGAATTCGCGCAAACGGGAATTACCGGAGGCGGGGCTGTGATTACAGGAAACTTTACCGCCCAAGAAGCCACCGATTTGGCGGTAAAGTTGCGCGGCGGTTCGTTACCGCTTCCCGTTGAAGTCGTCGAAAATCGTACAGTTGGGGCAACATTAGGTCGCGATAGTATTCAGAGCAGTATTTACGCGGGAGTCGGCGGATTGCTCTTCGTCTTGGGCTTCATGATCGTCTATTACCGATTACCTGGAGTGATTGCGGCGATTTCGCTGGTCATCTACGCGCTGCTCACCTATGCCGGATTCAAACTCTTAGGTGTGACGCTGACATTGCCTGGGATTGCTGGATTCATTCTCAGTATCGGCATGGCAGTAGACGCGAACATTCTGATCTTTGAACGGACTCGTGAAGAATTGCAGACTGGAAAAACGCTTTATCGATCGGTAGAGTCGGGATTTTTCCGAGCATTTTCCAGCATTCTCGATAGTAACGTAACGACTGCGATCGCTTGTCTTGCCCTAATTTTTCTGGGTTCAGGCTTAGTGCGGGGCTTTGGAGTCACTCTGTTACTTGGGGTTGCGATTAGTATGTTTACGGCAGTGACCTGTAGCCGTACTCTCTTGCTGTATGTGCTGACCTTTCCAGGTTTACGGAAGCCTGAATGGTACAGTCCCAATGTTCCTAAAGCTAATCAATCGATTTCGGAGACGGCTTCATGAAACTGAATGTCATTCGCCAGCGAGGACTGTGGTGGGCGATTTCTTCAATTTGCATCCTGGCTGGGATTATTGCGATGCTGATGCTGCAAACGCAGATTGGCACGCCTCTGCGTCCAGGGCTTGACTTTAAGGGTGGCACAAGGCTCCAACTTGAACTCGATTGTAGTCAACCGGGAAATTGCGACAAGCCGATTAGTCTGGATGCGATTCGGGAGATTCTCAGAACTGAGAATTTAGGCGAAGCGAGTCTTCAACTGGTTGGACAAGAACAGAGATCCGTTTTGATACGGACGAATACGCTCAGTGTCGATCAGCGGACAAAACTGCAATCTGCATTGGCAGCGAAAATCGGGAAATTCGATGCTGCGAAAACGCAGATTGATACCGTTGGCCCGACGATCGGGAAACAGCTTTTTCAATCTGCACTTTTAGCGCTGATTGTTTCGTTTGCAGGCATCACATTGTATATGACAATTCGCTTTGAATTGGACTATGCAATTTTTGCGATCGTGGCGCTATTTCACGATGTGCTAATTACGGTCGGCTTTTTTGCAATTCTGGGTTTAACGCCTTTGAGAACAGAAGTCGATAGTTTATTCGTTGTGGCATTGTTAACGATCGTGGGGTTCTCGGTGAATGACACGGTTGTGATTTACGATCGAGTGCGCGAGACGATTCAACTCAATCCGAATAAGCATATCAATGAGATTGTGGACGACGCAGTGAATCAGACATTAACGCGATCGATCAACACGACATTGACCGTGTTGTTGACGTTATTTGCGCTGTTTTTCTTTGGAGGCGAGACGCTAAAGAACTTTGCATTGGCGTTAATTATCGGATTTGGGATGGGTGCGTATTCAAGTATCTTTATCGCGAGTACACTATTGGCACTGTGGCGTGAGAAGCGGGGTCGAGCCTTTGCCCCTGCGAAAACGGCGGTCTCAGTTGAAGCCGAGTAACGATAAAGTATGACACCTCCAGATTTCATTGATCCGAATGCTTCAAAGCTTGATCCAAACTTTCAATCGGCTGTCCAACGCCTGCATCAATTGACGGTGCTGGGGCGTTGGCTCGTCGTTTTGGGCATGTGGTTGTCGATCGGGGCTTTGAGTCTCTGGGGGTTGAGCTACCCGATTTCGCTGATGCGGGATTATTTTACCTGGTCAGCATTGCGGCATGGCTTGGCGAATAATTTGCTTGCTACAGTTGGCTTAGCCTTATGTATTGGGATGACGCTCAGCGTTTTGGTGTGGCAGAGTCGAAATATTGTGTTTGGGTTGCCAAAGGATGAGCGGGAAAGACTAGAGCGCATGGTGTTGAAGATTCGGCAGCAGGGGAAAAGCCATCCGTTGTGGAAATGGATCGAGCCAAAGTCATAAGATAGAAGCTGAAGGTCGGAAAAGCCGCTACGCTAGATGAGTGAATTCTAGACCTGCGATATGCAAAATTCTGAGCGCAATTCTCCCGCTGCACCGTTGCTTCAGAGTGCAACCTTACTCTCGATTCTGGCTGCGATCGCGATCAATGCGATTTCTAATGTTTCTCCGCTTCGAGGGTTGAATGTTGGACAGATTGCGAATCAAATTTTAGGGGGAGTTTTGATTACTCCTGCAAATTATGCGTTTTCAATTTGGGGCTTGATTTATCTTGGCTTGATTGCGTTTGGAATTTATCAAGTTCTGCCGAGTCAGCGTTATCATCCGCGTTTGCGCAAATTACGCGCTCCGATTATTTGGGCATCAGTTTTTCAGAGCATTTGGGTGTATTTATTTCAGTTGCAGCAGTTTTGGCTTTCTGTTGCATTTATGTTTGGGATTTTGGCGAACTTGATTGCGGCTTATGTTTGGTCAAGATTTCAAACGGGTCGCGTTTCACGTCAAGAAAAGTGGTTGGTAAAGATTCCGATTAGTATTTATCTCGGTTGGATTAGTGTGGCAACGATCGTGAATGTTGCTTCTGCTTTGTATGCGTCGAATTGGGATGGATTTGGAATTGCGCCGAGTGTATGGACAATAGTGATGGTGTTGATTGCGGCGGTGATTACAGGTGTGATTATATTGCGATACCAAGATGCCGCGTTTACAGGTGTGATTGTGTGGGCATTTGTGGCAGTTGCGATGCGGCAATTTGCGCAGACTGCGATTTTAATGACAGCGATTGGCAGTGCGATCGCGCTTTTGGTTTTGCTGCTGTTGAGGATATCGAGGAGACAGACAAACTCGCTGCGGGGATGATTTCTTGAAACGTTTTTAATCACCGTAAAAGTCTCGATCGAATCCTGAATGCTCCCCCTGCAAGATTAAGAGATTGGCATACCCCTTGCACAACGTGTATAAGTAACTTAGATCCAGAAGCGCGATCGCGTGAGACATGGAACATCATGACTGAAATCGTATTTCTTATCGAAGATGCCCCCGAAGGCGGCTATACTGCTCGTGCATTAGGCGAATCAATCTTTACTGAAGCCGACAATCTCGATCGTCTTCGCGAGGAAGTCCGCGATGCTGTCAGATGTCACTTTCTAGACGAGCAAACCCGCCCAAAGCTCATTCGTCTGCATTTTGTCCGAGATGAGGTCATTGCTTCGTGAAACTTCCCCGCGACCTCTCTGGCTCAGAACTTGCCAAATTACTTGAACGATTCGATTACAACCTTAACCATCAAACGGGAAGTCACATACGTTTAACTACAGAGCGCAATGGAGAACATCACATTACAATTCCCGCCCACAATCCCCTTAAAATTGGAACTCTTTCCGCAATTCTAAAAGCTGTCTCTGAACACATGAACCTAAGTCGTGACGAGCTAATTTCCGAATTATTTCAGAAGTAACCTTATCGAATCCCGAATGCTCCCCCTGCAAGATTAAGAGATTGGCATACCCCTTGCACAACGTGTATAAGTAACTTAGATCCAGAAGCGCGATCGAAAGTTATGACTTACACCGACATTCGCCAAAGAGCAATCGAACTGATTCAACAATTACCCCCCGAACGGCTCAATGATGTCGTTCACTGGCTTGAATCGCTCAACTCAACTGATGAAATAGCACTGATCGAAATCATTCAACGTCGGCTCCCTCCACACGAGCAGCAACGACTGAATGAATTGCGCGATCGCAGCGAACAAGCTCTACTCACTGAAACCGAGCAGCAAGAATACATCACCTACACCGATCAACTAGAACGGCAAAACGTCGATCGACTAGAAGCTCTAATCAGACTTGCCAAACTTAGAAACATTGATGTTCCAACTCTCAATCAGCAATTTTGTTCAGATACTTATGCCTCCTGAGTCTGAACGAGTTTCCGCCGCCTTAAAACGAGCCGTTCGAGATCGCGCAAACAACATTTGCGAATACTGTTGCTGCCTTGGCGAATACTGCCCCAATACCTTCACTGTCGATCACATACAGCCCCGTCATCTAGGCGGCAAAACAATCTTAGAAAATCTAGCTTGGGCTTGTTACGGTTGTAATGGTCGCAAGCAAGGTAGAAGCGAGTCCCCCGATCCAGAAACCAAACAACTTGTTCCGTTATTCAATCCGCGTCAACAAATTCGGTCAGAACATTTCAGTGGGAATGAAGACGAAACTCAAATGAGCGGGCAAACTCCCTGTGGTAGAGCGACAATTTCAGCACTTGATCTTAACCGCCCTAGTGTCACAAATCTACGTCGTTTACTGATAACAATTGGACTTCACCCACCTTACAATCAGAATCCCGAAAGCTCACTTTAAAGACGATTCATCCACCCATTCATCAGGCAGATTAGGTAACTGTTGCTGCGCTTGCGAGATCGTTAAGCGTTTAGGGATGAGGTTACTCAAGCCTTAAGAATTCGCGAGATGCACACCGCATTGGCTTAATTTCGTCACCCAAAGATCTAGATCCGCATCAGGAATGCTCGATCGCATTCTTTCCCGAATTTCTTCTGCTTGCGATCGCGACTCTGCCAAAGCAAACACCGTCGAACCTGAACCTGACATCATCGTGCCAATTGGATTAAACTTCGCAAACTGATCTCGTAGATTTTGAATCTTCTCAAATTCAGGTAGCACGACGAATTCCAAATCATTGTACAAATGCTGCCCAATTTGATTGAAATCGTGATGCGCGATCGCGCTGAGCATCTCTCTCGATCGAGCTTTTTTTGCTTCAACTTCTTGAGGTGATTTTGGATAAGACTCGCCGAACTTTTGACGATAAGTTTTATATGCCCAGGGTGTAGAAACAGGCAAATCTCGATATTTTGCTAAAACAACATAGAGAGAACTCAGACTGGTCAAAGAATCCAGCTTCTCACCTCGTCCCGTTGCTAGAGCCGTCCCACCTGAAATGCAGAAGGGAATATCTGAACCCAACCGGGCACTTAGCTCTTGCAGTTCCGATTGCGTCAGTCCCAAATTCCACATCAGATCAACTCCAACCAAGACCGCAGCCGCATTACTCGATCCGCCTGCCAAGCCTGCCCCCATTGGAATCCGCTTCTGCAAATCGATCTCAACTCCCCCAACCCTAGCCGCCACATCAGGAAACTCCTGCATCATCAATTCAGCCGCGCGATATGCCAAATTCGTCTGATCAATCGGCACCGCATCGTTATCACAAGTCACTCGAATCTGATTCGTCCCGATCGCTCGGACGGTAACTAAATCAGCCAGTTCAATACTTTGCAGCACCATGACCAATTCATGAAAGCCATCCGGACGATCGCCAACGATTTGCAGATAGAGATTAATTTTAGCGGGAGCAACGAGAGAATACGATCGCATAAGATTCGCCGAGTCAGACCTTATTTCATTATCGGAACAGTCGTGACCGTTTTATGCGTAAATTTTCACGACTTTTTCCGTAGCACTTCAGCAAGCTATTGAAGAAAGTTAAAAACAGAAGACTTCTCTGACCTAAAAAAAGCGATGAAAACAGCAGTACTCAGGAAAGCGATCGGCTTCATTGGATTCGCACTCGTTGCATTAATGGTTGCGGTGACCTCAGGGTATGCACAGAATTTGCCAGTTGTGGGATTTCTCTTCTCAGGGCGCGGTGTCAGCGACGCGACACAATCCGCAGTTTCTCTCGTTGGAATTCGATATATCGGTGAGTGCCCCGGCGAATTGCCGCCCTCTGTTCGAGGTCGATTTTTCTCACAAACAACCCGCCCCGCCCCAGAACTCCGAGCCGTCATCAGAAATACAACCTTTGGCTTTGCAGGCGAGGCAAAACCCTTTACCGATCGCGAATATTTCAGTGGAGATGTGTCTGAAAGCTTCAACGTTCGATTTGGCGATCAACATACCGGAAGATTTCTAGCCGTTCAGCCAGGAGAAAACCAGTTTGAGTATGAGATCAGACGCGGGCAGCAGGTGCTTGAATCAGGCAAATTCTCAGCAAAATTCGACGAGAAAACGATCGAGCAACCCCGTGAAGCTCGAAACGTTTGGCGAGAAACGCGCTACTGCCGCAAATATGACAAAAAACGAAAAAATTGCATCGACGAAGATGTGAGCGGCTACTACGAACGAACCTGCAATTAATCTTGATCACAAGTGCAGCAGTCGGTCAACCAACGAATCCGACCCATCAAACCGGATGACTTAACTGCTCGACAGTTGCAAAAGCATTACTCAATCTTACCCATTGTTCCACACTCAAATCCTCAGCCCGCGCTTGAGGATTCAGCCCCAAACTTTCGAGCAACTGATTCAAGTTCTCCACCTCAATCAAACTCTTCAAATTATTGCGCAACATCTTCCGCCGACTTGAAAACCCAAGTTTTACCAGAGTTTCCAACTTTCTCGGATCATCCGCCGGAATCTCTACCGCTCTTGGCTTCAAGCGAATCACCGCAGAATCGACCTTAGGAGGCGGCGAAAACGCCTTCGCAGGCACATCACACATAAATTCCGCCTCTGCCAAATACTGCACCCGAATCGACAACGCCCCATAATGACTCGAATTCGGATTGCCACAGATCCGCAGCGCCACTTCTTTTTGCAGCAAAAGCACGATCGAGTCAAACGGATTCGGATTCGGATTCGCGATCGTCCCCAGCAATTTCTCTAAAATCGGACCCGTAATGTTATACGGAATATTTGCAACCACTTTTCGAGGATTCTGAAACATCGGAAAAGGCTGCAACAATTCATCCATTTCCAAAGTCAAAAAATCCCCTTGAAGCAAGAGAAAGTTATCAGTCTTTGCGAATTTTTGCAGCAAAATCGGACAGAGATCCCGATCGATCTCAACCGCCACAACCCTCTGAGCTTGACCCAACAATTGCCGCGTCAAAATCCCCGTTCCAGGCCCAATTTCCAAAACGCGATCGCGCTCATTCAACTCCGCAGAACTGACAATCTTTGCCAGAGCCTTCTCACTCTTAAGCCAATGTTGACCAAACTGTTTTCTCGCTTTTGGCACGTTATTCTGGCAGTCCCAATAATTCACCAGAACCCGGAACAACCGTTCCAATTCTTGATGGTTTTAGCTCCTGATCCGCAAAAAATTCCAAAGCACGATCGACCCCTGCCTCTGGAACAATCACGACATATCCAATCCCCATATTAAAGGTATTAAACATCGCATGATCCGACACATTCCCCTGAGCCGCTAACCAACGAAAAATCGGCAAAACCTCCCAAGCATCTGGATCAATTTCAACCGTTTGATTCGCCGCCAAAGCGCGAGGTAAATTCTCCGGCAATCCGCCTCCAGTGATATGCGCCATCCCATGAATTTCGATCCCTGCTTTTAATGCCGCCAAAATTGGTTT
>JALOOO010000166.1 GCA_025454375.1 Leptolyngbya sp. Prado105
GTCTATGGCGTGCAACGCTTTCCTTATGGCTGCTAACAGAGATTTTCTAACTGAACTGAATTAGCGTCCGGTTGGTATGTGATGCTAATGGTGTGAAAAATTCTAGCCTCCCGTTCTGTTGTCCTTTATTTTTTCGATCGCACTATGGCAGACATTGTTGATATTGCAGTTGGCGCGGGTTCTTTTACGACACTAGTAACGGCAGTTCAAGCCGCAAATTTAGTCGATGCGCTGAAAAGTCCAGGTCCGTTTACAGTCTTTGCACCGAATGATGATGCGTTTGCGAAGCTTCCTCCTGGGACGATTCAGACGCTGGTGCAAAATATTCCTCAATTGGCTCGAATTCTGACGTTTCATGTCGTTTCTGGGAAGTACATGAAAGCCGATTTGGAAAAGTTAGGATCGCTGCCTTCATTGGAAGGAACACCGATTCCGTTTCATTTTGAGGATGGATTTGAGGTGAAGAATGCAACGGTCTTAGCAGCAGATATCGAAGCCGATAACGGTGTGATCCATGTGATCGATACCGTGATTCTGATGGGTTAGAGATCGGGTGAGTTTGGAAGCACGATCGTCGTTTGGGCGATCGTGCTTTTTTAGAGTGTAGGCTGTGTTGCTGTGGGGTTTAGAGGGCGAAACACGCTCAGCGTACTACCGATAATTTTGACTTTGGATCTCTCGAATTCGAGACTCTGGACGCAAGAAGCGATCCAATTGCGATTCAAAAAATCGCCGATTCGCCATTAAATGATTTGGATTCGTGTCATCTAACGGATACAGCAATGCACACCGCAAGGCTTGAATCACCGCAGAAGTCACGCAATACATCGATCGCTGAAAACTGATCGCAAGCTGCACGAGTACGTCATCTTCACCCCGGCAATGCTGCTTGTAATATTCCACCAAATACGGCGGCAAGAAATGCAGCATGTCCTGAGCAAGAAATGTCGGCGGAATTCCAGCCGTTCCAACTGGGAATTTGTCTGCATACAAAACGCCGTAGTGGAAGTCTTTCTGGTCATCTGGAACCTGTCCAGCTTGAGCATTGTAAGACTTCGTTCCTCGGAAAGGCGACGTTCTATAAAACACAGCTTCCACATAAGGCAAGGCTGCCTCATATAGCCAGGTGAATCCTTTTGACTTTGGAATAATCTCAAAGCATTCACCGTCAATGTAAACATGGTGGTAGATCGGACGACCTGCGATCGCAAAGATCCCATTCACCAAGAAATCCATTGCTTGAGGAACAGTCGCAATCTTGCCTTCATCATACAAATCCGACATCTCGAAGAACACCGGAGCCATCACTTCCCAGAATAATCCGAGGTTCGCATAGTAAGAAGCTTGCCGACATTGTTCCATGAACATATCGGGGAACAGCTTGTACAATCCAGCCATGACTGGATTTTTGCGGAAGTAAGCCTTGATGGCTCGATCGGCGTTTGCCTTGTATTCATCACTATCGAGGTACGGATCGAACTGATTCACCGGAACATACATGCCACGATGCCACAACATCGCCCGCATACATTCCTCGGCAAATTCCATGTTGATGCGATCGTGCCAGAGGTGGTGAAATGCCCGCGGCAATTTCTGGTTTAGTTCGCCTTTTTCCATGAACTCGATCAGTTCTGGATGCGCTTCCGCCGTTCCTCGCCAAATTCGCAGATCCGCGTCATCGCCTGCATAGTGATTGTGGCGCTTCATGTACTCATCAGAGATGAAATACTTGAAAACTGGCAGCGGATTCAAAAAGACTTGCTCACCGATATAGAGCAAATCGCGCCAGTAAAAATCCATCGGGACAGCATATGCTTTGTACAGCCCAATAATTTGCATCAAATTTTCGGGGGTATCAGGGAGCATTGCGCCGCCTGCTTCTAGGCGATGAATCACCTCGGCAAAGGGATGCTGTGAGGGGGGAAGTTTTGTAAGGGTAGGAGCGGGCATGTTCATGGTCAGTTCTCCTGGATCAAGAATGCAAATGAGCGATCGATGATTTGTATCCGACCGTACTAAGAACGATCGACAGAATTAAAAGCAACCTGCTCAACTTGAGGCACTGCTGCGGTGACTAAAGCCTTTGTTGTCTGCTCACTCCAGCGCACCAACCAAGTCGGCTGAACTCCCAGCCAAAAAATCAATGCAGTCAAAGCTAAAGCTGGAACATACTCAATGAATTTGACTTTAGGAAAGTAAGCCGTTTTGTTGTCCAACTTGCCAAAGCAAGTCCGATTTAACAAAATCACAAAGTAAACGGCTGTCAGACCTGTTCCCAAAATTGCAATCAAAGTCGGCAACGGGAAGCGAGCAAAACTACCTTGGAAAACGAGAAACTCAGCTACAAATCCTGCTAATCCTGGAATCCCAGCACTCGCCATTGCAGCAAGAATGAGTAACGCACTCGTCAGCGGCAGTCCTCGAATCGGATTGAGTAAGCCGTTGAGAATATCGCGATCGCGCGTTCCCGTCTTCGCTTCAACCAATCCAACTAGATAGAAGAGCAACGCCAAGATCAATCCATGTGCGATCATCTGCGACACTGCACCCACCATTGCAAGCGGAGTCAAAGCAGCAGCACCCAGCAACACATAACCCATATGAGCGATCGAGCTAAATGCTACCATGCGCTTAATGTCATGCTGTGCGAGTGCAGACAATGCTCCATACAGAATCGAAACGGCTGCAATGATTGACAATCCCGGAGATACAAGCTGCCAGGTCTCTGGGAACAAACCCAGACAGAATCGAACTAATCCATAAGTTCCGAGCTTCGCTAAAATTCCACCTAGCAAAATTGCAACAGGAGTCGAAGCTTCCACATAAGTATCAGGAAGCCAAGTATGCAGAGGAACAAGCGGAGTTTTGATCCCAAATCCGACTAGCAACACAGTCAACAGAATTAACTGCGTATTCTGAGGCAATGCCGAAACATTGATATCTGCATAATCAAAGCTTGCTGCATGACTTAACCATGTCACCCCTAAAAATCCTGACAAAATCAGAATTCCAGAAATCGCGGTGTAAATCAGAAACTTCATTGCGGCATATTCGCGCTTCTGTCCCCCCCAAATCAGAATCAGCAAGTAGAACGGGACTAATTCCAATTCATAGAACAAGAAGAACAAAAGTAAATTCTGAGCGAGGAATGCACCTGCAACCCCAGCATTCACAATCAGCAGCATCGAATAGAACAATCGGGGACGCTGCAACACTTCGCCAGTCTTTAAGCCGAATGTGCCGCTAAACGCAACAAGCGTCGTAATCAAACTCCCTAACGCAAGCAAAGGAAGCGACAACCCATCGACTGCCAAGCTGTAGCTAATTCCCAAAGTCGGAATCCAGGTGTGGTATTCCTGCATTTGGAAGCCGGGGATGCTCAGATTGAAATTGAACATCAGCACAATCGTCCAGAGCAAAATTGTGCTAGAAACTGCGATCGCACTGGTTCGAGCTTGTTTCTCAGACAGGTTTGGGACTAACCCAATGACCAACGCTCCAATTAGCGGTAGCCAAATCAACGGACTTAGCATCATAATGTTTTCCTTTCGCGCATTGAATCTAGAGGGAATTTAGAGGCTGCTTAACGCTGGACATTCATTACGATGTCAGTTGCGCTTTGAGGGAATAGTGAAATCGAAACCTGCGAGAGAAAGGGCAAGCTCAGCAAGACACTAATGAGTGCAATCCCAAACATGATGGTCAACATGTAGAACTGCGATTGCCCAGAGTTGCTATACCGCAAGTTGCGTCCACTAAACAAAGTGAATACGCCAAATAAGTTCAATCCACCGTCTACGAGATATTTATCAAACCAAGATGTGATTTGAGAAACCAGCGCAACGAGAAAAACAACCGTGCTGCGATACAGATTGGGCGTGTAGAAGTCATACGCCAACAAATCCTGAACGCCTTTCCAGGGCAAGACCACAGGCTTCGCAATGTTCTTGTTCAGATAGACGATCGCGCTTGCTGCGATGCCCGTTGCCGTTGACCAAATCAGCAGCAATGCCAAATCTGTATTGACTTGCGCCCAATTTGGCAACAGATTCAAAGCTTGCATGATCAAGGGTAGATGCAGCGTAAAGCCCATCAGCACGATCATCGGCAATGCCATCCAGTAGTGGATCTCAGGAGAGCGCTGAGCCATCTGTTTTGATTCGCCTTTGAACACGAGACAAAAGACTCGTGTGACTCCAAATGCTGCAAAACCATTGACGAGTAAAATCACACCCACAAGCCAAGGCTGCGTTTCCCAAATCCCAGTTGTGATTTTGAGTAATGCCCAGAATCCGCCAAACGGAGGAAATGCGACTAATCCAGCCAGTCCAATTAGCACACTCAAGCCAGAAACCGGACGACGCGACCACAGTCCGCCCAGTTGCGTCACATCCTGCGTGATGCTATTCCAAACCACAGCACCGCCGCCCATAATAATCAGCGCAGAAGCCAAAGCATGAGATAAGACCAGCAATAACCCTGCTTCAGGTTGCTGAGTGCCAACGGCGATGAACACTAAGCCCATGTAAGCCGTTACGAGATAAGATTGCGTCCGTTTGATATCGATTTGCGCGATCGCAATTAATGAACCCCCGATCGCACTGACCGCACCAATGAAGATCGTCACGCCCATCACAGTCGGAGACAATGCCAAAACGGGTTCGAGTTTGAATAGCACCCATGCTCCAGTTGCGACCACAACCGAGTTCCGCAGAATCGAAGCTGGAACCGGACCTTCCATCGCTTCATCAAGCCACAAGTGCAGCGGGAACTGGGCGCATTTCCCCATCGGACCTGCAATCAGAGCCAATCCAACTAAAGTAATCACCTTTGGATCGACTTGAGCCGTCTGCGCCCATGCTGCTAATTCATTAAAATTCCAAGTGCCAGAGAGGGGTAAGAGTGCGACCACACCCATCAGCAAGAATAAGTCTCCTAATCGTTTCGTCAAGAACGCATCTCGCGCTCCAGTTACAACGAGCGATTGGTTAAACCAGATTCCAACGAGTAAGTAAGTTGCAAGCGTCAGAATCTCCAGAATGAAGTAGGAGAAGAATAGAGAATTGCACAGCACTAAAGCTGTCATCCCCGCTTCAAATAGAGCGAGCAGCGAGAAAAATCGCGCCCAGCCCCAATCCATTTCCATGTAGCCGAAAGCATAAGTCTGTGCCAGCAAGTTAATGCCTGTTACGACGACGATCGCGCCAACACTCAGCGACGAAATCTCGATCGGAATTGTCAAATCAAGACCTGCGACATTCAACCAGGGGATGAGAATTTCTTGAGCAGGCTGATTCCAGGTTGCAGGCAGTGCGAATGCCGCGTGCAAAAAGGAAGCAAAGGACATCAAACCGTTGAGGTAGCCGGAAGGACGAGGACCTGTCCGCCGTGTAATACCTGGGAACCAAAGGGCGGATAAGACCGCGCCCAGAAGAGCATAGCAAGGAATTAACCAAATGCTCTGGAGCAAAGGGTGAGCCATCGAAATTCACCTCTAGATAGCAAGCTGAACCAGTTAGAAATTTGAAGCAGAAAAATGCGCTGAACTGAGTACGATCGCGCCCTGAAGATTAAGGTTTAGATTCCCTTAATGTTTTGTGTTTCCTTAATATTTACCACACCTAAACATCGAAATAAACCTTGGGATCACAAGCGATCAAGCGCTGAAATCCAGTTGCCTCAATATTTATAGTATTTAAATTATGATTCAAATTCAACGAATCAATTATTGTCGATACCGATTCCAGAGATTGATTTATTTCTATGGTTAGCTCAAAAAATCGTCCGATGATCAATAAATGATTTTTTGAGCTAATTTATTTAGAAGAATCTATTCGTTAAATATCTTAATTTGTTGAGGGTTAATTTTAAGAATAACGCGATCGCCGTACTTTAAGTCCGAAATCTTTGGAGCGATGACTTCTACGATCGAAGGATTTTGAAAATGTCCAATCTTTGTCTCCGGATGCGGATAGTAAACTAAACTTTCAAACGTCTGATGCTGATAAATAATCTGACAGGGCACAAATGAGAAATCCTCTGGTTCAAATCCTTCTGCCCAATCGACATTTCTAAAAGTGCAAAGAGCCGATAGGATTTGAAATTGCTTCGGACTAATATTAATGTTTAATGTGCCAGGAAAGAACGGTGTGAGATCAAGTCCGCGTTCTAAAAAGAAAGGAGTTTGCATCTCGATCGTGCCTTTCGGGTAGGGGCTATTGTTAGTTCTTCCTGACGCGACCCCATACCCTGCTTGCACAATGCCATCAATCTGTTCAAACATCACAAGATTGGAAAGTAATTAATCGCGACTCTAGCAATTTATCCATCCAACCTTCTAGATACTTACGATTAATTTCTTGTTCTGTTGGATCTTGAGTGTCGATGGGATGCGGCGCTAATCCTAAAATTGTTGCCGTGGTCACGCAGAACATCGATTTCTGGAAGCTGTAACAGATTTGAACCCGCAGATCCGTTTCACCTCTCGGCGAATTGCGATAAACCTCACGCAAATAGTCTGGCAAATAATGCCTCATATCTTGCATCAGCAGCGTGGGCGGAATGCCACCTCCCCCAATGGGTAATGGATCAGCATAAAGCGCTCCGTAAGAGAATCGCTCCTGTTCTAAAGGAATCTGTCGAGCTTGAGCATTATAAGAAACGGTTCCCATGAAGGGGAAAGACTTGAAGAACACTGCCTCAACATAAGGAATCGCTGTATCTACCAAGAAAGTTAGTCCCGCAGATTTTGGCAGTAGATCATAAGTCTGACCGTCAATCTCAACCGAGAGCGTAATCGGCAAGCTTGCATTGGCAACTAATCCGGCTTTGACATGCTCGACGACATCTTGAATGGTTTTGATTTCGCCGTGGTCATAGCGATCGCTCAATTCCAGAAACATCTCGCTCATGACAGTCCAGAATTGTCCAATTCCGCTGTAGTAGCAAGATAAACGAATTTGCTCTAGCAAAAAGTCTGGAAAGAATTTTGCCACTCCTTGAATGAAAAGATTCTTGTTAGTTTTTGCTGCGATCGCTTTTTTCGCGAGTTCTGCAAATTCGGGACTATCGAGGTAATCATCTAATCCGCCTCCCCCATGCCACATCATTGCTCTCATGCAATATTCAGAGAATTCGTAGTTAATGCGATCGTGCCACCAATGTTTCAAAAGCTTTTGAACGGTGATCTCCCCATCAAAGTATTTGAAAAATGGAAATAACACTAAAAATTGTTTCTCAGCAATGAAGTTGAGATTTTTAGAATAAGCGCCGAGTACGACACCATAGCTTTTCAGCACGCCAACCACTTCCACTAAATTCTCAGGCGATTCGGGCAGCAATGCCCCACCCGATTCGATGCGATCGATGATGTCAGCGAGTGGATGATTGGATTTAATCGGGGTAGCAACCATGATTTTCTCTACTCCATCGGTAAACTCGAAATGGGCGCGATCGTCGATTGCACCTTTGCAACGGTCGAATATTCGTGCAGCATTGCGGTCGTCGTACTTTCCGTCCAGCGAATCATCCAACTCGGCTGCAAACCCAACACGACAATCAATGCCGCCAACACAAACGAAGGCGCACGCTCAGACCACAGGACTGGAGGCAGGTTAGAAAACTGATCCGGCAATCGTCCAAAGAAAGTCCGATTGACCAACAACAAGAAGTAAACCGCCGTCAAACCCGTCCCAATCATGCTGAGCAACGTCTGAACTGGGAACGCATTAAAGCTGCCTCTAAATACTAAAAATTCGGAGATAAAGCCAACCATTCCAGGAATTCCAGCACTTGCCATGACTCCAACAATCATCAAACTTCCAATAATTGGCAATCCTTTCTCAGGGGCGAGTAATCCTCTTAGAACAGTAATATCGCGAGTTCCAGTCTTGGCATACACGACCCCGACCAAAGCAAATAGCATCGCTGAGATCAGACCATGACTGATCATTTGAAAGACTGCACCCAACAGGCTTAATGGAGTCGCCGCAGCAGCAGCTAGCAAGATGAATCCCATATGTCCTACCGAACTATAGGCAACCATCTTTTTCATGTCCGTTTGAGCGATCGCGGTAAATGCCCCAAACAAAACACTCACCACTGCCCAAATTGCCAATCCTGGAGCTAAAGCTGCCCAAGCCTGCGGAAAAAGCTGCAATCCAAATCGCAACAGTCCGTAAGTTCCAAGCTTCAACAACACCCCAGCGAGCAAGACTGAAATTGGGGTCGAAGCCTCAACGTGAGCATCCGGTAGCCAGGTATGTAGCGGAAACAGCGGAATTTTAATCCCAAATCCAATTAAAATTGCACCGAGTAAAACAATTTGAGTCGCCAATGGCAAATTCTGAGACAGTGCTGGATTGTACTCAAACGAACTAGCTCCACTTAACCAAGTCAGACCCAAAAACGCCATCAGAATCAAAATTCCTGAAACCGCCGTATAGATCAAAAACTTCGTCGAAGCATATCCCCGCCTTGCCCCGCCCCAAATCGCAATCAGCAAGTACAGCGGAATCAATTCCATCTCATAGAACAAGAAGAACAGCAGCAAGTTATGCGAGAGAAATGCTCCAGCAACGGCTGCATTGATCACAAGAACGAGCGAATAATAGAGTCTCGATCGCTGAATTTTTAAGTCTGTTGAAAACAATGCGATTAGCGTCAAAAAGCTATTCAGCACAATCAACGGCAGCGACAAGCCATCTAGTCCCAATCGGTAAGTTAATCCCAAGGGTTCTAACCAAGGAATATCCTCACTAAATTGCAGCCCAATATTAATCACATCAAACTGTGCAGCAACCACCAGCGAGACAACCAGCGTAATACTCATGAGTGCGATCGCGCTGCGTCTCACCATCAAATCCGAGATCGATCCGGGTAACAGTCCAACCACGATCGCGCCCAATATGGGAATCCAAATCAATGCACTTAACATAAACGATTCCGAAGTTTAGAAAGTTACCACATCGACCAAGTGAGCAAAGCCCCTAACAATCCAACGACCACTGCGATCGTCAACATATAAGCCTGAGATCGCCCTGATGCACTATATTTCAGCGTTTCACCACTAAAAATCGAAGCCAATCCCACCAAATTCACAAAGCCATCGACAATATAGCGATCGAACCAAGCACTGAATCTTGAAATGCTGCTCACAAGCAAGACGACACTGACTCGATACAGTCGATCAATATAAAAATCATACGCAAAGAAATCCTGCATAAACCGCAGTGGCGCCTGAATCGGACGAGTCCAAGCGTAATTGAGCTTGAGCGAGAAGCCTAATGCACAGCCTGTAATGCCTGACATGATCAACAGTCCCGCTGCCGACCAGTTCATAAACTCCCAATGTGGCAACAAATTCAACGAATTCAGAATCACTGGAATCAGTAACGTGACTATACTCAGCGAAACCATCGGAACTGCCATTGTCCAGGGAACTTCCGGCGCACGTCGCGTTTTCGGCTGCTTTTCGCCCAAAAACACTAATCGATAAACTCTTGTCAAACTTAATGCCGTCAGAGCATTGACTGCCAAAATAATCAGAATTAACCCAGGCTGCCCGTACCAAAAATCATCCACACCCCGTTGCAATGCCCAAAATCCGCCCAGTGGAAACAATCCAACTAATCCCGCCGATCCGGTCAAAAAGGCAGTCGTCGTTGCAGGCATTCTCGACCACAGACCGCCCATCTCAGTAATGTCCTGGCAGCTTGTGGTCAGAATAATCGAGCCAATACTCATAAACAAGAGCGCTTTCGCGATCGCATGAGCAAACAGCAAAATCAACGCGAAATCCGTCCAGCCAATTCCCACTGCAATAAAGACCAATCCCAAATAAGCACTCGTCGAATGTGACAATGCGCGTTTGATATCAATCTGAGCGAGAGAAACCAGTGAAGCCCCGATCGCGGTCACTGTCCCCAGCGCGACTAAAGCCGTCGAAGCCACTGGAGATAGACTAATAATCGGTTGCAGCTTAATCAAGACATAAGCTCCACACCCAACCACGACCGAATTTCTCAAAATCGAAGCGGGATTTGGACCTTCCATCGCTTCATCAAGCCACAAGTGCAGCGGAAACTGGGCACATTTCCCGATCGGTCCTGCAATCAAAGCTAATCCGAGTAAAGCCGAAACAACGGGCGATAGTTCCGCATGTTCTGCCCACACATACAAAGCTGGAAAATTCAAACTTCCAGAAAATGCTGAAAGCGCGACCACACCCATCAGCAGCAGCACATCTCCCACCCGTTTCGTCAAAAACGCATCTCGCGCTGCCGTCACCACCAGAGGCTGAGCATACCAAAATCCAACTAATAAATAAGTCGAGAGCGTCAGCATCTCCAACAGCGCGTAAGTCAGAAACAGTGAATCACTCACGACCAACCCACTCATCGCGCCCTCAAAGAATCCCATCAGTCCAAAGAACCGCGCCAACGCCCAGTCCTTCTCCATATATCCGATCGCGAAAAACTGAGCCAATAGACTCAATCCCGTGATTACAGTCATCGCTCCGACACTAATCGGAGAAAGCTCTAGCGAAAATGACAAATCTAAATCTGCTGCCTTCAGCCAGTGAAAATCAAAATATTGAGGCTCCTGTCCCCCAACCGCAACAAACAGAGCTAATCCATGAACAAACGCCAATAAAGTCGTCAATATATTTAAATAAGCCGCAGGACGTTGACCCGATCGCTGAATCAACCCCACCGACCAAGGCAGGGTCAAAATTGCCCCCAGCAACCCATAACACGGAACCCACCAGCTTGTTTCAATAAGGAACTGCTGCATACTTCTCCGTCAAGTTTGATTCAGTCACGTTTGATAAAAATGCTCCCTGATCTTTACAAAGGGAGCCGCAAAAATTTGTCTTCCAATAAAACGCTTTAAAAAATGCCTGAAACTCAGCTTAGCGTCTTGACTGTGGAAAAGTAAAATGTCAACGATAGACAAAACCAATCATTGAGATTCACCTGGACTTATATAGATTTATTTTATATTTTATTAATATTTTATACATTGCCTCGAAATCGTTCTATGGTTAAAAGTTGAACGAAATTCTTGCGGATTCCATATCAGCCCAGCTTATATCAGGAATTTGTAACTATCATTGGACTTTATATTGCCAAGGGTCATGCTCGACTCTATTCTTTTAGATATGGCACTGTGGAAGATTCAAAAAAGCTAAGGATGATGGGCGATCCCCGTCGCTTCTTTCGGTTTAAGATGATGAATTAGTTCCACCTAATGTTTGGAGAATCAAGATGCCGATCGCTGTGGGAATGATTGAGACGCGGGGCTTCCCGGCTGTGGTGGAAGCCGCAGACGCGATGGTGAAAGCCGCAAGGGTCACCCTGGTTGGCTATGAAAAGATTGGTAGCGGTCGCGTGACTGTTATCGTTCGGGGCGATGTTTCTGAAGTGCAAGCTTCCTTGGCAGCAGGATTGGAATCAATCAAGCGTGTCAATGGCGGCGAAACAGCTTCAAGTCACATCATCGCGCGTCCGCATGAGAACTTAGAATATGTATTGCCGATTCGATATACCGAAGCGGTCGAACAGTTCCGAAGTTAGCGTGTAGCGCGAGTTTCATCTAGTTTGAATTGACATCGTTTTTTGATTGGAAGGGAGAATTACAATGGCTATTGCAGTTGGCATGATCGAAACGTTAGGGTTTCCCGCAGTTGTGGAAGCCGCAGAGTCACCTTGGTTGGATACGAAAAGATCGGAAGCGGTCGCGTAACGGTAATTGTGCGGGGTGACGTTTCTGAAGTGCAAGCTTCCGTCGCAGCAGGAATTGAAAACGTGAAGCGCGTGAACGGCGGACAAGTTCTGTCTACTCACATCATTGCGCGTCCGCACGAAAACCTCGAATACGTGTTGCCGATCCGTTACACCGAGGCAGTTGAACCGTTCCGTGAAAGCGTGAGCGGCATCCGTCCGTTGAACCGTCCGTAATCCCTGATGCAAATTGCGAAAGTTCGGGGAACCGTTGTTAGCACTCAGAAGGAGCCAAGCCTGAGAGGGGTAAAGTTCCTTCTAGTCGAGTTCCTAGATGAGGAAGGTCAGCCACTTTCGGTCTATGAGGTGGCTGCGGACAACGTTGGCGCAGGGGTCGATGAATGGGTTTTAGTCAGCCGTGGTAGTGCGGCGAGACAGGTTCCGGGCAGCGAGAACCGTCCAGTTGATGCGGCGGTGATTGCAATTATTGATACGGTGAGCGTCGATAATCGCCCGCTGTACAACAAAGGAACTCAATACTAGAAGCTTCTCCCTGCACAGATAGTTTCATGTGCGGTTTTGTTAGGAGAAAAAATATGGCAGTCCGTAGCTATGCGGCTCCGCCTACCCCGTGGTCGCAAAACCTGAGCGAGCCAAAGATTGACGAGTCGGCACATGTTCACTCATTCTCAAATCTGATCGGCGATGTGCGGATCGGAGCGAATGTGTTGATTGCGCCGGGAACATCGATTCGGGCTGATGAAGGGAACCCGTTTTTTATTGGACAAAACTCTAAAGTTCAAGACGGGGTTGTGATTCATGGCTTAGAGCAGGGGAGAGTCGTTGGGGACGACGGAAATTCCTATTCGGTCTGGATTGGAAACAATACTTCGATCACCCACATGGCACTGATTCACGGACCTGCCTATGTGGGTGACGGTTGTTTTATTGGATTTCGATCGACGGTATTTAATGCCCGGATCGGAGAGGGTTGCATTGTGATGATGCACGCCTTGGTTCAAGATGTCGAGATTCCGGCTGGGAAGTTTGTGCCATCGGGTGCAGTGATTACGACTCAGCAGCAAGCCGATCGATTACCAGAAGTGAGCGATCGCGATCGTTCGTTTGCTTCTTACATTGCAGGCATGAGTTCGGCATCGAATGTTCCGAGTGCGAGAAGTGCGGCTGTTCCGAGTCGGGATGCCGCGAACCAGTCCACGGCAGATGTAAAAGCTAGCAGTAGCGCTACAGAAAATGGATCAACTATGAGCGGCGAAGTTATTAACCACGTTCGGCAATTGCTGGCGCAAGGATATCGGATCGGGTCGGAACATGCGGATAAGCGGCAGTTTCAGACCAGTTCTTGGAAGAGTTGTGCGCCGATTCAAGCAACAAACGAGTCTGGTGTTTTGGCAGCGTTACAGACCTGCATGGCAGAACACAGTGGCGAGTATGTTCGCTTGATCGGGATTGATACGAAGAATAAGCGACGAGTTTTAGAAGCCATCATTCAACGTCCGGGTGACAAGCCTGCGTCGTTGGGGGGCGGTTCGAGCTATGCGGCTCCGTCCTATAGCAATTCGTCTTATAGTAGTCAGCCTGCTTCTAATGGCAATGGTGGCTATAGTTCTGGCGGGTTAGATTCAGCCGTTGTGGCTCAAATCCGGCAGATTTTATCGCGAGGCGGTCGCATTGGCACAGAACATGCCGATAAGCGACAGTTCCAGACTAGCTCTTGGAAGACTTGCGCTCCCATTCAGTCTACGCAGGAATCTGCGGTGGTGGCTGAGCTTCAGCGCTGTATGAGTGAGCATAACGGTGAGTATGTCCGCTTGATCGGGATTGATACTCAAAACAAGCGTCGGATGTTGGAAACGATTATTCAACGTCCTGATGGTAAGCCTGTGGCTCAAGCGAGTTCGCACGTTGCGGCTCCGTCGGCTCCTGCTCATGCAGGGAGTAGTGGTTCAGCTTCTGGGGATGTTGCCGATCAGATCCATCAATTGCTGGCTCAAGGTGCAGTGATCGGTTTGGAGTTTGCGGATGAGCGACGGTTTAAGTATGGGTCTTGGAACAGTGCGCCTCCGATTCAGGCGGGTTCTGCTTCTCAGGCAATGGCTTCTCTCAATGCTTTCTTACATGAACACAGTCATGACTATGTTCGGTTAGTTGGTGTTGATCCGAGACAGAAAAAGCGGATCGCTGAAGTCGTGATTCACCGTCCGGGCAAAGCTCATACTTCTAATGGTAATGGTTACAGCAGTTCTGCTGCTTCTGAACCGCCGATGTACAATGCGCCTGCAAGCTACAAATCTGAGCCTCCGCTTTATACGCCTTCGAGCAATGGGAATGGTCGGTTAAGTTCGGATACTGTGGATCAGATTCGTCAGTTTGTGCGGCAAGGCTACAAGATTGGAGTAGAGTTTGCGGATCAGCGCCGCTACAAGACTAGTTCTTGGCAGACTGCGACTTCGATTCAGACGAGTCGCGATGCTGAGGCAATCTTAGAGGTTGAAGCTGCGATCGCGAACTATTCCGGTCTCTATGTTCGCTTAATCGGGATTGATCCGAAAGCAAAGCGACGGGTGGCTGAGTTAGTGATTCAACAGCCGGGTAAGTAGTAACTCCAATGCAGTCGCCGCCCCTACAGTTAATGCCTGTAAGTACCACTGACTACTATGTGAGTGGGGATGTCACGATCCGTGCAGGGGCAGCGATTGCGCCCGGAGTTTTGCTGCAAGCTGATCCGGGTTGCCGGATTGTGATTTGTGCGAGTGTGTGTGTGGGGCTTGGATCGGTGATTCATGCTCATGCGGGAGCGATCGAAGTTGGAGAAGGGGTAATCATTGGGGCTGGAGTGCTGCTGCTGGGTAGCTTGGTCGTTGGCGATCGTGCTTGTGTGGGATCGGGGACGACGGTGATGAATCGATCGATTGAGCGTTTGTCGATCGTGCCTCCGGGGTCTTTGATGGTACAGCAAGCGAATGTTGAGGAAGTTGCCGAGCCAACGGAAGAAGTATTTGAACCTGGATTTTGCCCACCGCCACCGGAGCAAAAAGCAGTTGAAGAAATTCCACAAGTGAATAATGGTGCAGCACCGAAAGTAGAGACTGCCCAAACGAATGGAGCAAAGCCGAGTTCTGAGATGAATGGCTCGAAGCAGGCAGAACCTCAAGAGTCAGATGAGATTGAATCGCCGACTTCGCAAGAGTCTCAGCCGAATGGAACGGTTTATGGGCAGGATTATGTGAATCGGATGTTGGGGAGAATGTTTCCTAATCAACAGCGATTGGATGGGAATGGGCAATCAACTCAGTAGGAGGGATAAATTGCCAGTAAGCACAACTAACTGTACATCTCTATCCTAGCCATCCTGGTATCGATGATTGTACATCGAAGAACTGATCAATCTCTTGAGTTTTTGACGCATCCAGTCCAGCAATCAATTTCCCTTTGTAATGCCTCTCCAACACCAACTGTTGACTGTTTTACTAGAGGATGTAGCTTTCGCGCCACTTCAAATATAAAATTGTTTTCAAAAATCACCTTGCTATCTCCTAAGTTAGATAAGTCAGAAACTTTCTGTGCATCTGCGCGGGTCAGCGTACCTCCTGTATGAACGATTGAATGTCTAAGTTGCCAGAGAACTCGGAGTTTAGAGCAATGATCAGCGCTAAATAATTGGCGGTTAAGATCGAAGGCACAAAATAGCTCATTAACCCTAATTGGGTCATGCCAACCAGTTAAGCTGTCTGCAAGTAGTAATCCAACAGAAGTTAGACCCAGTTGCCTATGCGCTGCCAATCTAACAGGATCAAGTGATACAGTTGTATTTTTAGACAAATTCTTAAAGAAAACATCTGCCTTAAAACTTTGTAGATAGATAGATCTGTCAAACGTTCCTGCAAACAAATACCGCTGAAAAGTCTCAAAATGCCCCATCAACGAGGGAAGCATTGCAGAGACTAAATGCTGAAGACTATCTGCTGCAACTTTTTTATAATTTCCATCCTTCTTCTTGGGAAATTGTCGAATACATAGATCGACTGTACATTTAGCTTCAATAGCATATTTCAGAAAAGCTATTGCTGGCGCTACCAAGTAATCTTCATGACCTATATGAGCCGATGATGGAGTTGTCAGATATTCGTGAAATTCTTTTTGAGGTCTTCCTGATGACATATAGAAAAGCTCATTTCGCAATGTGTGGACTATTCAACTGCATTCTCGGTACAACATCCAACTCTTGTCAAATTGCAAGATTCTATACATCGCTCCAAATTAGATGTGTATATTTGTACATTAGTTCATTTTCCCATTTCGCCGTGATATGCAGAGACACAAAAACTTGAACAAAACTCGAATTCGACCGTACTACGGTCGAGCTTTAAACTCTCATACTGAGTTAATTGTGTTTAGAATAGCAGCCGACAGGAATTGCTGGCTCGTTTTTTGTTCAAATCGTTAGATTTCTGAGTACATTGGGTTCAAGCTGGGCAAATGTGCCGCGACAATAGTATTGGCTCAACCGACAATTACGTTGCCCACCCCAAACTTTCTAAATAAGAGATCAGCTTCTCATTTGCAAACCGGATCGAAT
>JALOOO010000167.1 GCA_025454375.1 Leptolyngbya sp. Prado105
AAACTTTTTAAAATGAATAATTTCAATTGAAAGACCAGATGCGATATTGCCAAACTTTGGGGTGATTCAGGTGCAGCATCAATGCGTGATCCAGACTCTGAATCGCTTCTTCAGGTTGCTTCAGTTCCCAAAACATCAAAGCACGGAGAACCCAAAGTTTGAAATTCTGGGGATCAATCGACAAAGCTTGCTCGATAAAGGTTAGAGCAGATTCTAATTGTCCTAATTTACGCAGGACAATCGCTTGATTGAAGAGTGCAGACAGTTCACCTGGCTGAATGTGTAGCGCTTGGTCAAAACTTGAGCGAGCTTGGTCAAATTCACCCATTGAGCCGAGAATCATACCCCGCATACACCAAGGCTGAAAACTTCTGGGCGTGAGTGCAATTGCAGTATTGATGCTTTCGAGGGCTTCCGGGTGCAGATCGAGTTTCCATAGCCCGTAGGCGCGAAAATTCCACAGATGCACATCATTTGGCTCGAATTTGATCGCTTGATTGACTCGACTCACTGCGTCTTTGTAGTAACCCAACTTGCCAAGAATCTGTGCTTGATAGCCCCAGGCTTTGTAGGAGTTGGGTTGAAGATTGACTGTTTTTTCCAAGCTGCGGAGCGCCTCTGAATAGCGACCCAAATAAGCCAGCGCTTTGCCTTTCTGATACCAGGACTTAGGATTTTTTGGGTCGAGTTCGATCGCGCGATCATAATGCACGATCGCGGCTTCGTAGCGCTTCAGTTTAGCGAGTGCTTGTCCACAGTTGTACCAGGCTTTTGGATCAGTTGGATTAAGCTCTAAGGCTTGCTCGTAGTGAGCGATCGCGGCTTCGTAGCGTCCTAATTTGCCCAGGATATAGCCGCGATAGTGAAGGCTGTCAGGATCTGTTAAATTTGCTTGATCTAAGCAGGCAATTGCGGCTTCGTACCAACCGTTCTGGCTGAGCGCGATCGCACGTCCCAACCAACCTTGGGACGGATTGCGTGTTGTGTCACAGCTAATATTTGTCATAGCACCTCCAAATTTCCCTGATCCCCGTGAGTGAACTTCGTCTTTCTGTTGTGTGATTTGCTTACGTTGGGGGACAACCCAGTTTTGGGTGACTCAACCAAACTCTTGAGAAATTAAGATAGACTTTAAGCGGGATTGCTGATTCGATTCTCAAGATTTCTACAAGACGAGACGTAATGTATCCCCTACTTCCGTAATTACGCTGAGATATCCGGGTAGTCTCTGTAAAGTTCACAGAGTTTTCATGTAGGAAGCGCGATCGCGAATCTCTGACAAACGATTGATTCAGATCATTGAAGCCTTTCATCACCTCTATCAATGATTCTTTCATTGCTAGTCTTAACAATCTGTTACATAATAGATAGAGGAAGAAATAAAAAGTGCTTATGTTTGGCGGATTTACTGGTTTCAAGCCCCCTTCCAATCAAACCGATTTTGGAGAGCAGATGCTCAATTCAGTGCTGAGTCAGTCCATTCGTCATTTGTTCTCAGAGAGTCAGGAAGTCGATGTCTCGCTGAAATGTTTTCCATCCAGCAAACTGCTGCAAGGTAGTATTGACAGCTTCAAAATGAGCGGGCGAGGCTTATTGATTCGTCGCGAGTTTTGGGTGGAGGAAATGTGGTTCGAGACAGATGCAGTGTCGATCGACTTTGGCTCTGTACTATCTGGGAAAATTCGACTGAAGCAGGCAGCGCAGGCAGTAGCAAAGGTGATACTGACTGAAGCTGGAATCAATAAGGCGTTCCAATCCGAATTGGTGAAGCCTCGTATGGAGAATGTCACAGAGTCCTCGCTGATGGATTTGTCAGGGGGTGAGCCTGTTGCGTTTTCGGATGTTTCACTGAAACTGCTTCCAGAGAATCAGATCCAAATTTCGGCGAAGGCGAGTTTGCCGAATGGTGTGGTTCCGATTTCTTTGACGGCAACGATTGAGATCGAGCGTCGTCGCCGGATTTTATTTCAGAACCCGCAATTTGATGCAGGTGCGATCCCTGAAGCACAGCGTGGCGTTTCAGAGCTTTTGACGAATGCCTTTGCTGAGATTTTGAACAATATGGTGGATCTCGATCGATTTAATCTAGATGGAGTGACGATGCGGTTGAATCGGTTAGAAACCGAGGGAGACAAGCTCATTTTTAGTGGATATGCAGAGGTGACGCATTTCCCGCGTCAAGGGTAGAGAAATTAAAAAATAGAAAAGCCGGAGATTTGTTTGATCTCCGGCTTTTCTGTTTGAGTTAAAAATTCCTAGCTGTTGACGCTAGCTGTTGGAATGGATTGACGGTATTCCTCAACGATTTTACGGAATTGGTCACCTTCGATTGTTTCTTGTTCCATCAAAACATCGACTAGGCGATCGACTAAAGGACGATTTTCTCGCACCAAGCGCCGTGCTTCGGAGTAACAGAACTTAGCAATCTCACGGACTTTAGTATCGATTTGATTTGCCAATTCTTCAGAGTATTCCGATCTCGGCATCAAGTTCCGTCCCAAGAAGACTTCATCATTCATACTCTCGAAAGCGACTGCACCTAAGTCAGTCATGCCAAAGATGGTGACCATTTGGCGGGCGATGCGCGTCACTTTATCAATGTCGCTAGCGGCTCCCCCGTCGATCGCATCTTCACCAAAGACTTCTGCTTCGACGGCACGACCTCCTAGCAGCATTTTGATCTTGTCAAGCATCCAAGCGCGAGTATACAGCCCGCTATCAATAATTTCTTCATTTGGAACGGTCTGCGAGAATCCCTCAATGCCCCCTGCACGGGGAATAATGGTGACTTTGTTGAGCGGATCAGCATTCTCTAAGAGGGTTGTCAGCAGAGCGTGACCGACTTCGTGGTATGCCGTCATGCGTTTGCGGGTTGAGTCGAGCAGGGGATTTTTGGATAACCCGATCGAAATTCGGTCGATCGCATCATCGATTTCCAGCATTGTGACTGCATCTTTGTGCCGACGTGCGGTGAGGATGGCTGCCTCATTGAGTAAATTCGCTAACTCTGCTCCAGAGAGTCCAGGAGTTCGCAGGGCAATTTTTTCGAGGTCAATTTCGTCGGCTAGCTTTTTGTTACGGGCGTGAACTTCGAGAATTTTGAGGCGACCTTTACGATCAGGTAAATCGACCATGATTTGGCGATCGAACCGTCCGGGTCGCAGGAGTGCAGAATCCAAAACATCGGGGCGGTTGGTTGCCGCAATAATAATGATGCCAGTATTGCCTTCAAACCCGTCCATTTCGGTCAGGAGTTGGTTGAGGGTTTGTTCGCGTTCGTCGTTGCCGCCGCCAATTCCAGCCCCGCGCTGCCGCCCAACGGCATCAATTTCATCAATAAAGACGATGCAGGGTGCGTTTTCTTTCGCTTTTTTGAACAGATCGCGAACGCGGGATGCGCCAACCCCAACGAACATTTCGACAAATTCTGAACCAGAGATCGAGAAAAAGGGAACTCCAGCTTCTCCAGCGATCGCTTTTGCAAGTAGGGTTTTACCAGTTCCTGGTGATCCGATAAGGAGAACGCCTTTAGGAATTCTTGCACCGACTGCGGTAAACCGTTCTGGCTTTTTCAAGAAGGTCACGACTTCTTGAAGTTCTTCTTTCGCTTCTTCGATGCCCGCGACATCATCGAACAGGACTCCCGTTTTCGCTTCCATTTGGAATCGGGCACGAGACTTGCCGAAATTCATGGCTTGCCCAGGTCCACCGGGAGAATTGCTCGATCGACGTAAAATTAGCAGCAAGCCCGCAATCAGTAACATGAACAACAGCAGATTGGCAATTAAACCTACCAAAATGCTGTTATCCGCAGTAGGTTTGGATTCAAAGGTGACTTTGTTTTTGCGGAGTCGATCGATGAGTTCTGGGTTGCGTTCTAGAAGTTGAACTTCGATATCCGGCTCGTTTTGCTTTTTGCCTTGGAGTCGAACTCTTGCAACATGTTGAGTTTCGTCGATTTCAACGCGCTCGACTTCACCGGCATCAATTTTTTTCAGCAATCCGGTATAGCTGAGGCTTTCACGGGCTTGAGCCATCGCAGGGGCACTCATCAAGATGCTTTGAAGCAGCATCCAGCCGACGATCGCGGATTTTGCCGCCTTCGATTTGGCTTTTGTAAGACGGAGTGACAGCGCGAGTTTGTGAGAACCTTTGATCATGGGATTGCCTTATGCCTGGTTAAATGCGAAAGGGGGAAAATTCGCCCCACGATTGGGACGCTTAACAATAGTCTGTCCCTAGTCTAGCCTTCTCAATAGACTTTGGACACTTGGGGGGATCGAGTTTCAGGAGAGCGGGCTTCGGACGTATATTTGATAATTTTGAGGCAGTTGCGTTGACCCTGGCGATCGTAGCTGACTTCATCGGCGAGACGGCGCAACAAAAACCAGCCATATCCTCCTTCTTGAAGAGTTCCTGGCTGGGGTTCGCGAATATTATTGGGGTCAAACGGCTGTCCCCAATCCCAGATTTCGATTTCCATGCGATCGTCATGAAGCGCAACTTGAATATCGATCTGTGTCTCATTGGATAGACCAGAATGGGCGTGCCGAACAGCGTTGGTAAAGCCTTCTGCAAGAGCGAGATTGAGACGGTGAAGTTGATTTTCTCGCCTTGGAAAGTGAGGATCGTGTTGAAACCAGAATCTCTCGAACCACTTTTGGACGTGGTTCAATACTGTGAGGTTACTACTAACCGACAGATGATCTTGCTGAAACATGCTCCGATTCGTCCACTCGATCGCGCGTCTGGGTGTGTAATGTTGGGTTTCCTAACTCTAACGATGATATGTGTCTTTCCCTCGTCAATTCGTTGTATTTTCTCCAAATGGACGGGCAAAATTTAATACAGGCGGTAGGCGATATCTATAGAGCTTTATCGACTGATCTTATCAAATCTAAGTGTATTGCGCTGCAATTGTAGCAGTTCTTTAATCCCCTTCTCGGCTAGGTTAACAATCTGATCCAATTGGGTTCGGGTGAAGCTGCCTTGCTCTGCGGTTCCTTGAATCTCAATAATTTCGAGTGCGTCATTCATGACGACATTACAATCTACGTCAGCCGTTACGTCTTCTGGATAGTTGAGGTCAAGAAAGGCTTCGCCTTCGATGAGTCCGATAGAGACGGCTGCGACTTGATGACGGATGGGTGAGTGTTCGAGTTCGCCGCGTTGAATCAGGGTGTCGATCGCGTCATATAAGGCGACAAATGCACCTGTGATAGCAGTGGTTCGCGTTCCGGCATCGGCTTGGAGGACATCGGCATCGATCGTTAAGGTACGTTCTCCCAATGCTTTCATATCCAGAACGGAGCGGAGGCTGCGACCGATCAATCGCTGAATTTCTTGGGTGCGACCAGAGAGTTTGAGAAATTCGCGATCTTGGCGATCGGGTGTCGCGCCGGGTAACATGCGATATTCGGCGGTGAGCCAGCCCTGTCCTTTGCCTTCGAGGAAGCGGGGAACTTTGGGCTGAATGCTAACGCTACAGAGTACTTGAGTGTCGCCACAGTGAGTAAGGACAGAGCCTGCGGAGAATTTTGTGAATTGACGATCGAACTTTGTGGGACGGAGTTGGTCGGGGGTACGACCATCTGGACGCTGCCAGGACATGAAAATTCCTCAAATCTGTGACTTAGCATACCGTCTGGGATTGGGGGAAGGGTTGGATTTCCCGGATTGTTTTCAGATTTGATCCTGATACCAACTACTATAAAGTGCTGGAACAAATTGAGTGCAGAGCTTGTCGGTGTACCGTAGCCCCTCACGACAGGTTCCTGTTAATCTCAATGTTGAATGAACTTAACCCCTAATTTATTTTTCTCTATGCTACTGAAAGGATGTTCAATGCGTCGCGTCGCGTCAACTCTTGCCATAGCAGGAAGCTTAATCGCGACGGCTCCCCTGGTTGCGTTTGCTCAAGGTCTGCCCGGATTGACAATCTTCAGTGGCGTTGAAGCGAAAAATCAACTCAGCTATCGACTTGACTTCGGTGGAAATAGCGGATCTTGGGATCGCTACCGATTTCGCATTGGACGAGACAAAGTGAAATTAGCGATCGCTCAATTCGCGATCGACTACCCAAATTATTTCAAAGGCACATTCGACCCGAAAGAAGTTGAACTTCTCGTCAATGACAAAAAAGTCGCGATCGATGAAGTCAAATGGGAAAAAGAAAACTACATGATTGAGATTTTCCCGAAAGAACCCGTTCCGGCAGGTTCAAATGTCGAAATCATCTTTTCAAATGTCAAGAATCCCAATAGCGGCGGCATGTTCTACTTTAACTGTCGCATTCTCACCCCAGGAGATGTGCCCCTCCTGCGAGATGTTGGAACTTGGATTGTGACGATTCAGTAACTGAAAATCATGATACTCTAGTAGACTGTGACTTTTCCCGCAGTCTACTATTTTTTTTGCTTGGGATTTTTTATTCACTGGAGCCACGGACATGACGAAGCGTACCCTCGGCGGAACAAGCCGCAAACGCAGACGAGTATCAGGATTTCGCGCCCGGATGCGGACTAAAAATGGACAAAAAGTAATTCAAGCGCGTCGTCGGAAAGGACGGCTTCGCCTTTCCGTATCGACTTCTTGAGTTGTGACCTCAGCGCAGTGTTACCTCAAGACAATCGGCTTAGACATCGACGAGATTTCGATGCGGTTTATCAGCGCGGATTTCGTCGAGGGTCACGCTGCTTTACGCTCAGAGTTCTAAAAAAACCTGAGCAACCCACCCAGATTGGCATTTCAATCAGCAAGAAGGTCAGCAAACGAGCCGTCGTTCGGAATCGAATTAAACGGCAAATCAGAGCGATCTTGCGGAACTTCTTGCCACGCACGAAATCAGGATTCTCGATCGTCATCGGAGTCCGGATCGAGGCGGTGGAGTGTGATTATTCTCAATATCTGCAAGAATTAGAGCAGTTATTGGTAAAAGCTGAGGTGCTTAATGGCAGTTAAGGAAGAAGTCTTCTACGAAGGTGGACCTCACATTGGGGATCTCATTATCAATGTCCTGCTTGGTTTCACGGTAATTTGCTTGCCGTTGACGGTGGGGGCGATCGTGCGGGCGCTTTGGTTGCGATATCGGATTACGAATCGCCGGATTAGTGCAACGGGCGGTTGGCAAGGACGCGATCGAGCCGATGTGATTTATTCCGAAATTACGAAGGTTGTGACCGTACCGCGTGGGATCGGATCTTACGGCGATATGGTGTTGACGCTTCGGGACGGTAGCCGCGTTGAACTGCGCGCTGTCCCTAAATTTCGAGAAGTTTATGACTTCATTAACGAGCGTCTTTCAGAACGTGCGAAAAAAGTCAGTGGTAGCCTCGGAAGTCAACCTTAGACGCTACACTGGATTTGACAAAAACTGTCACAGTCAAACTTTAGACCCTATTAGGTAGACGTAAAGCGAATGGACTTTGGTGTAAGCTTCCTATCCAATAACGTGATGCTGCCGATCCTAGATTTTTTCTATGGGATCGTGCCGAGCTATGGTTTGGCGATCGTAGCGTTGACTCTAGTCATTCGCTTTGCCCTCTATCCCTTGAGTGCTGGTTCCATCCGTAGTATGCGCCGCATGAAGGTAACGCAACCTGTCATGCAAAAGCGCGTGAAAGAAGTTCAGGCGAAATATAAAGACGATCCTGCGAAACAGCAGGAAGAAATGAGTGCGCTTTACAAAGAATTTGGCAATCCACTGGCGGGCTGTTTGCCTGTGGTGTTACAGATGCCAATTTTATTTGCTTTGTTTGCGACCCTGAGAGGATCGCCTTTTTCTGATGTGCCGTACACGGTGAATTTTCAAATTGCACCCCAAGCTCAAGTTGAACAGGTTACGCCGCAAGCTTTTATTACTGCACCTCAGAATATTTACTTGGCGGATGGCGTTCACTCAAAAATTAGCGCGATCGCTCCTGCCGGAACAAAGCTCGCTGTCGGTGAGAAAACGAAAATCGAGTTTCAAACCCTTGAAGGAAAGCCATTTAGCGCATTGCAATCTGAGTATCCTGATAGCCACTTAACTCCGAAGTTCAAAGCAACGGTTGGCGCAGAGCGAATCAAGATTAATGATGACGGCACGATCGAAGCGCTTCAGCCTGGAGATGCGACAGTTCAAGCCTTCATTCCTGGGCTAGCAGCGGATAAAGGATTCCTGTTTATTGATCAACTCGGTCACGTAGGCGCAATCGACCCAGATGGAACATTGCACTGGGACATCATTGGCATGGTGCTATTCTTTGGAATTAGTCTTTATATCAGCCAATTGATCTCAGGGCAAGGCTCGACTGGAAATCCTCAGCAGGATAGTATCAACAAGATTACGCCTGTGATTTTCTCTGGGATGTTCTTGTTCTTCCCGTTGCCTGCGGGTGTGCTGATGTACATGGTACTGGCGAACATTTTCCAAACAGGGCAGACGTTTATCTTGTCGCGCGAGGCATTACCTGAACATCTCCAGAAACTTGTGGATGCGGAAGCTGAGGCGACGGCAAAAGCAGGTGGGAAGAAAGACAAAGAAGGTGGAGATGATTCTCTGCCGTTTGAACCCGGTCGTAAGAAAAAAGCATAGTTGGTTGGACGTATGGCTGAAACTCAATTACAGCAGCGAGGTCAGCAATGGCTGGAAACCTTTCTGAAATTGGCTGGTTTTCCGGCAACCGTGAGCGCTGAGATCCGAGATACATTCGCTGAGAAAAGCTGCTGGTTGACGATCGACCATACTGCCCTCCAGTCGAACCAAATCGAAGCATTACTGGGCAATAAAGGTGCAGTGTTAGATTCGATTCAGTATTTGGCAAGTTCGATTCTGAATATTGGTCAGGGCGAACAGATGGCTTATACGATCGAGCTTGATGGCTATCGTGAGAAACGCCATCAAGCCCTGCTCGAAATTGCAGAGAATGCGGCGGCTGAAGTCCGTGAGACGGGAAGAGAGTATGAGATTAAATCGCTCTCCTCAGCAGAACGAAGACAGGTGCATTCGATCTTGCAAGGGAGTGAAGATATCGAAACTTTTAGTCGAGGGCAAGAACCCGATCGACGCTTGGTCGTTAAATTAGTTGGAACGGATTCAGACGAAGCCTAGCGGGTTCTAAAATTCGATAAACTGGAGAAAGCGGGAGATTTTGTGTTGCACATAACAAATCTGCCGCTTTCGGTTCGTTAATTGTAGATTGTGAGCTTCAAATCACGATCGACCATTTCACGGTTAAGTATTTATGGAAGCGATTCATATTCCTCGCCTAACACAGTGTCCTGACCAAACTCAGAAAATTGAGTTCAAAGCGCTGCTCAAAGGTATTAAAACGCTCACTCCCGTTCAAGGCTGGCTGAAGGTTGCTCACCGAGGCAATTTTCTTGAAGTTGCGGCACATGCTGAAACGATCGTAACTCTGACCTGCCATCGTTGTTTGCAGCAGTTTAATCACCGATTAGAGATCGAGCCAAGTGAACTGATTTGGCTTGATGAAACGGCGGATCAACTCGAAGAACTTCCGATGGATCAAGATTTATCAATGGATGATCTCGTTGAAACGTTATCGCCGCATGGTTATTTTGATCCGGAGGCTTGGCTGTATGAGCAGTTATCGCTGGAAATTCCGCAGCGTCAGCTTTGTCAGCAAGATTGTGCTGGGATTGAAGTGGCAGATGAAATTAAGAATCCAGGAATTGACCAACGGTGGGCATCCTTGCAATCGTTAAAAGGAAAACTCAATTGAGTGTTGTACGGTAATAGAAAGACCGTACTTTAAGAACTATGAGTTTTAGCGACGAATTTAATCTGCTGCTGCGGGCGCGTTACCCGATCATTTACATCCCGACTCGTGAAGAAGAACGAGTTGAAACGGCGATCGCACAAGCCGCAAAAGCCCAGGGCGATCGTGCTGTTTACACTTGGGATTTTGTCGATGGCTATCAGGGCAATCCAAATGATGTTGGATTTGGCAAGCGCAATCCGTTACAAGCATTAGAATTCGTTGAGAAACTGCCGATTAGTGCGCCTGCAATCTTCATTTTGAGGGACTTTCATCGATTTTTGGACGATATTTCGATTTCGCGGAAGCTAAGAAATTTGACCCGATTGCTCAAATCTCAGCCGAAGAATCTAGTTCTCCTCTCTTCTCAGATTGCAATTCCTGATGATCTGAGCGAAGTGCTGACCGTTCTGGAATTTCCGCTGCCCGGAGCCGCAGAGATTAAGACAGAAATTGAGCGATTAATGAGTGCCACAGGACAACAGCTTGAAAGCAAGGGCTTGGATGATTTAGTGCGATCGTGTCAAGGACTGTCCATTGAGCGGATTCGGCGCGTTTTAGCCCGTGCGTTTGCCCTGCATGGTGAACTTCGACCTGAAGATGTCGAATTGATTCTAGAAGAAAAGCGCCAAACAATTCGGCAAACTCAAATTCTCGATTTCTATCCCGCAACTGAGGCGATTTCAGATATTGGCGGATTGGATAACCTGAAAGATTGGCTGATTCGGCGCGGCGGATCGTTTAGCGATCGTGCCCGTCAATACGGCTTACCTCATCCCAAAGGCTTGATGCTGGTGGGAATTCAAGGCACAGGTAAATCTCTGACGGCAAAAGCGATCGCGCATCACTGGCATTTGCCTCTTTTGAGATTAGATGTCGGGCGATTGTTTGGGGGCTTAGTTGGCGAATCCGAATCGCGGACTCGCCAAATGATTCAACTTGCTGAAGCGCTCGCACCTTGTATTTTGTGGATTGATGAGATTGACAAAGCGTTCTCAGGGGTAGACAGTCGAGGCGATGCGGGCACGACGAGTCGGGTTTTCGGAACCTTCATCACCTGGATGGCGGAGAAGAAATCTCCTGTGTTTGTGGTTGCAACGGCTAATAATATTCAATCTTTGCCGCCTGAAATGCTGAGAAAAGGGCGATTTGATGAGATTTTCTTTGTCGGTCTGCCGACTCAAGAAGAACGGAAATCAATTTTCTCAGTGCATCTGTCCCGGCTGCGTCCGCACAATTTAAAGCAATACGACCTCGATCGCTTAGCTTACGAAACACCAGATTTTTCCGGTGCTGAGATTGAACAAACCTTGATCGAAGCGATGCACATCGGATTTAGTCAAAACCGCGACTTTACAACCGATGACATTCTCGAATCAGCGAGTCAAATGGTTCCCCTCGCTCGAACGGCGAAGGAACAAATTGAGTTTTTACAAGATTGGGCGGCAGCCGGGAAAGCTCGAATGGCTTCAAAACACAGTCAACTCAGCGATCGCATTCAACGACAATTACAACAACCCGAGTAAGTCATGGAAGACACGATTAAGTTAGATCAATTTCTCAAATTTCAAGGAGTCGTACAGACTGGAGGACAGGCAAAGATGCTGATTCAGTCTGGAGAAGTGAAAGTGAATGGAACCGTTGAGACGAGACGCGGGAGAAAATTAGTCAAAGGAGATCGAGTTGTGACGTTGGGAGAGACGATCGAGGTTTAAACTGATCTCAGTTCGATTGAAGGTTTTCGGCTTCGGTGTCGGGTAATTGTACCCCCTAAATCCCGCAATTTTGGGGAACTTCAAGACACCTCGGAATGTAGGAAAATAAAATTTAGTCCCTCTACGATCGGCAAACAATGTATCTAACCTG
>JALOOO010000168.1 GCA_025454375.1 Leptolyngbya sp. Prado105
CATCGTTTTTAACGGTCTTGTCTTCAGTCAGATCAATTGTTACCGTAATATCTGTGCCTGCTTTCGCAAAGGCATCTTGGCTCGCAATATAGAAGGTGTCATTGAAGCGGGGCTGTTCTCCAAACGGATAGAAATCTTTGCTTAAATCAATCGGTGCAGTGTTGAAAAAACAACGATCGGGCTGAATATCACTGCGCCTCATTGTTACCTGCACTCGAATTTGCTCGATATGCAAGCGTGATGGTTGTCCCGGCGCTAATGGATTAAAGGGTGTATTCAGTTGACCTTGTAACCAACCTGCGGGAGCTTCGCTGTTGCCTCTGGCAATCGTGCTTCCCAGTGAATGCGGCTTGAGGGCAGGCAATTTCGTTAGCGTCACTTGCCATTTGCCATCCACGACCTCAGAGGTTGCGGGAGTGACCTGCCAATCGGTTCCATTCCAATAAGACCAAGTGATGGCTAGATTTTTGAGTGGCTCTGCGGTTGGAGAATCGACGATCAGCGTTGCGTTTTTATCGCCCGGAAGCGTCAATAGCTCATCGCAAGCAACATATAAACTGCGATCGATCACACGTTCCCCCGCAAACGCCGGAAATGCTGCATCGATTTCGCCGAGAGCAGAAGCAGTACGATCGCTATATCGATTGGTCTTAGGCTCATGCACAAATACCGCTTTTAGCTGCGCGATCGTTGCTAACAAACTATGCTCGGTTTCAAACACCACTTCCTCTGGTTCTGCGGGTGCTGCTACCGGAGTCTGGGCAGGCACTAAAACATCCGTTGAGGTTCCCTCTGCTAGATAGAACGTTAACGGCACACGAGCCGCCTGGGGAGGCAGAACTTGCGCTCCGATCAAATCGAGAAACGCGAGAAAGTTTTTCTCAGGCACTTGATTCAAGCGATCGCGCACCAATACCGCCAGCCGACTAAACAGGCGAATCAGTGCCCATCCTGCATCCGGCGTGACTTTCACATTGACGCGGCTCAGGTTTTGCTGAGCAATTCGCTCCGCCAAGGGCAAATCGATCCGAGTGCCCCTTAGCGCGATCGGTTGATTCCGATTGGCAGGATTGGCAATATCCTGATTCAGCACTTGTCCAAATAGCGATTCGATCGTCGGTTCGATGTCGATCGCGCCCGGTGACGATCGCACTTTCACCCAAGTTAATCCCTCAATTTGACTGATTCGTTCTGCTAAGGCAGTATCGATCGCGGTGCCACGAGTGGCGATCAGTTCCGTTTCATCTAACACATCTTGATTCAGAATGTGTCCGACCAGTGCAGAAAGGGTGGGACGGACTTGACTGGTGCCGGGTGGATACCAACCGCCTCTGACCTTGATGCGATCGCGGTTTTCCTGTTGAGCAAGCCGACTAACTTGTTGCGCCAGCGCTAACCCTAAAACGGTTCCCGGCGAAGCAATCCCCTTAATATCTTCGTCCAGGGTGCGATTTAGTAAGTTAGCGATCGTCGGCTCAATTTCACTCTGTAAATCGTGCGTGAAATACTCCGCTAACATTGCGACCTGGGCAACGATTTCGTCATAGGAACGGGAATCGATTTTTGGGGGTAACAGTGACATAGCGGCTACTCTAAATAGAACGGATAAACTAAATTAAAGCGATTGTTGGTGGTACGGACTCGGTAATGAATTTGAATCAGTAATTGACTCGGCTGTTGTGGATCTGGAAACACATCGACTGCTTCTAGATCGATCCGGGGTTCCCAAGTAATCAGCGCAGTGCTAACCGCGCTCATCACCTCGCCGATCGTTTCACCACTCATCGACGCAAACACCAATTCGTGAATGCCACAGCCAAAATCGGGACGCATCAATCGCTCACCCGGAGCCGTACTCAAAATCATCCAGATCGATTGACGTACCGCAGCTTCTTCCTGCGCCAGGTCAACCTGTCCCTCTGCATTCAACCGGACTGGCATTGTCCATCCAACTCCCAGAAAATCACCAGGCATAACTAAATTCCTTTGACTCGCATTTGAGCAACGGCAACCGTTAAGGGCGTTCCGGTCGGCGCACACACAGAAAGACTATTCTGCAAGAGTACAGGTTGCCCCATCGACTTAACCCGCGTCGAGCCACTTGTCCAGGTAGCAGTCACGCAGGGACCTACATTGACATTAGGTGGCGGATTTGAGCAACCTGCGATCGTATAGGGACTGGTCTGCAATACGGTCGGTTGTCCGTTCAATTTCACCCTCAAATTCGGCATCGTTGGTTGAGCTTGCCCAGCGTGGGCACAGGTCACTGTTGCCCCTTGTTGAACTAAATAACCTGGCATTAAGTCACCTCCAATGCGCCATCGTTGATCTTTACGCCTGCAAGACATTTGATGCCAATGCTCGTGTTGGCTGCGATATCACAAGTCGCCTTTGTTTGGATTTCAATCCCTTTTTGAGCATTCACTGAAAATTTGCCGCAATCAATTGCGACATTGCCGCTACTGGTGCTTAAGCTGATATTTCCTTTAGCTTCGATCGCGATATCTTTTTCGCTTTTAATCGTAATCACATTGTTTTTAGAATCGATCGAAATTTCGTTGTTGTTTGTTTTATCTTGAATGACAATTTTTTCTGCTCCTTGCGTATCATCAAACAAAATCGTATGTCCGCTGCGCGATTTGAATAGACGTTGATTATTTTTGCCATCGTCATTCGTGGTAGGCGGTTTATCTTGACCATTCCACAAACTACCCAGAACATAGGGAAAGCGAGGATCGCCCTGCTCAAATGCCACCAAGACTTCATCATCAACTTCGGGCAGCAGATACAATCCCCGTTGCCTGCCTGCCATTGGAGATAAAACCCTTGCCCAATCGCTTTCATCGGTATCTGAGAGCCAGGGAAACTTGACCTTAACGCGCCCTAGTTTGTCGGGGTCGTTGTTGTTTGTAACGATCGCGATCGTTATGCCATAGATGCGATCATTCTGTGAGTTTCCATTGCCAAGCAAAACGTCCATGCCTATCATGCTGCTGTTCTCCTAACGGTGAATTCCGTGCGATATTCTTCGACAGAAAGGATGTGCGTCACGGCGACTACGTAATAACGACCACTAAACTGTTTTCCTACCCCTTTAATCTGAATCACGCTACCCGCTCTGAGGTTCGGATTGCCAACGCAGGAGCCTTCTCCGGTGATGTAATGCAGTGCGCGCTCTTCAAGTTGTCCCTGTGCCATCTCATCGGCTTCGGCTTTGCTTTGCACGGGCTGATCTCCAATCTGACGATCTGCCTTGCCAAATGCCCTTTGGCTCGCGCTCACCCCGATTTGTGAACCTCCCATTGAGGCAATGCTGGAGTCAGTCGATTGACTGACAATTGCCCGTTTCGCTTTCCAATCCCACCCGCGCACCTTCACTTGTGTCACCTGACTCAAAACACTCAAGCGGGGCGAAAATTCCAGCAGGTTTTGATCGAAGTCTAGGGTCGTGGGTGCCAGCGTTCGATATTGTGGTGGCTGGAAATGCAGGGTTTTATCTTCTATCCAAACTTCGTAGCCGATTCGCTGCGATCGCGCCTGCAAAAATGCCAAATCGCTCACATTGTTCTGCAACACATATTCCAAGGTTGCTTTCGTATCCGTGACTTTTGCCATTAGTCCGTTCCGGCTCGCAATCTGTTGAGCGATTTGACTATCTTTTAACTTGATAAACGTATTCGTATGCGTTCCCCGCAGTAACCGATGGCGGCGATCGTGTCCCCGCACAGTCAGGGTTGATCCCTGTTCTTGCGAAAACTCTGGCTCTAGTCCCGTAATTTCTCCCACAATGACCGAATTGAATCGGTTGTTATAGCCCATTTCGATCGCGATCGCATTGCCCGGATTTAACCGCGAATCATCGACCCAATTGAATTTCTGGTTGATCTCATCGTAAGTATTTAATGTGAGCGCAACCATACTCGGCGCTTCCAAGTCTTCCGTAACTGTAATGCTGAGGACATCTTCTTCCAAACTAGACACTGGAACGTTGTTAATCCAAATCGTGAATCCAGGAATTTGGAGTGTGTTCTGCATTGTGTTCACCATCGCAAATCTCCCCCGCTAATGAACTTATAAATCGGCTGGTCGAGGTGGAACGGTCAACCGTTGCCCCGGAACGATCTGCCGGGGATTGTCTAGTTGATTTGCAGTTGCAATAATCCGCCAAAGCGCCGGATCGCCAAATTCTTCTGCGGCAATGCTACTTAAGGTTTCTCCCCGCTTTACGACTCGAATGGGATCATCGATCGGATTGCGGACTTTGAGCAGGAATGACTGATCTAGCACTTCCTCGAAGGTGCAATTCATCGTGGCACGCACCGGAGTCCCGTCTTCTAGGAAATGCGTTAGCGTTTTGGTGACGGATTTGAGAAAGCAGCGCTCTAGTAAGACATTCCCATAGCCCCAGCGCAATTTACAAAACGGGGGCTTTTCTTTGCCCGCTTTGCGCGTGAGATCGTAGATGGGCTGAGTGTAAAGGCGGACATCTTCTGGGCGCAGCGTTGTAATCAGTTTGTTCGAGACAATCGGGGGCAAATTATCTGCGGCTAAGTTGCTGAGAAAGGAGTTCGATCGCAGCAATGTTGTATCAAAAAACAGCGTCAACGAGATGCTGGTCGGCTGATCGCGCCCGAAGAACTTGCCATTCCACTGGCTCCAGCCACTGCGAGTCACTTGAATTTGCTGGGGATTAAACAGAGCCTTGATAGGCTTGGGTTTGCCCTCGATTAAGAGCGTGAGTTTTTCTAGCGCCATCGGGTTTGTCCTCTGCGTTCACTTTCTACAACGAGGCGGCGAAGGATTTTGCGTTCGACTTGGGTGGTGAGGATATCGAGGTTAATGGGAGGTGCGGGAGGTGGGGAGGTATCGGTCACGGGCGGGAAGGAGGATGTAAATTCGCTGAATTGAGCAAGCTCTGGAGGGGTTCTGGAAGAGGGTTCGGAGGTCGCTAAAGGAGTCGCGAGGTTGGGTTGGGCAAAGACGATCGGGAGCGTGGTTGCGGTTTCGTTCAGGTTACGGGTTTGCCAAGGTGTGGCAGGGGGAGCGGCTTCGGTTCCGGTACGGATTGTAAGGATAGGCGGAGAGGTGGAAGCGGGAGGATCAGATTTTTTTGGGCGAGTGGGTGTGACTTGAGGGAGGGGCTTTTGCCCTGAATCTCGCAATTCTGGGTGGCTTTGAAGTTTGGGGTTTCCTAAAATTCGTGGGTGAACTGTGAGCATTTGATTGGGAAGATCGCTCTGGAATGGTTTGGAAATGTTTTGGGCATAGACGATCGCTAGATTCTGCGAACTCAGGCTAGACGATCGCGGTGGACTGGAAGATGCGATCGCATCTGTAGATCCTGCTTGCATCAAGAACTCTGGTTCTCGCCTCAATTCCCCAGCCTTTAGATTCGTTGCATTGGAGGTGTAGTTATTCAAGTTTTCTTGCCGCGATTCTCTAATCCTCAGGTTCGTTGCATTGGAAGTATCGTTACTCAAGTATTCTTGCCTCGATTCTCCAATGCTTAGATTTGTTGTATTAGAGGTGTAGTCATTCAAGGTCGAATTTGAAACTAGAGTGGCTTGAACGATCGTCAGAGGTTCGCTAGCAGTTTCTATCTGCGAATGCACAACCTGAACAGAACTAGACGGTTGAGCATAAACAATCGGAATTTGCTCCGGCTGAAATATGCCAGCTTGTCGCTGTGCAAACTGAACGAGCAATGGTAAATGACTCGTCATCTGTTCAGTTCTAGCCAGGATCGAATCGCCCAACTGGGAACCGATCGCACCCGGTTGCACCAAAGGACGCATCAATCGCTTCACCAAGTTAGAATCGACTGCCGATTGCCAAGCTTGCTCCGTCATGCTGCACCTCCTAGAACGGTAGTTTATCCAGGATCTGCTGAGTTCCTGTAAAGCCTGCGGCTCCTGCGATCGTTCGTGCCACCGAGAGCGCTTTCGAGGCGGCAGGTTTTGTGATGCCGTGATGCACCAACTCTAATCGCTCGATCGCATAGCTCGACCCGTCGATTGCACTTAACTGCGGCCCCGTCCAACGAATCGGATAAGCATCCTTAAAGTTCCACCACATGACTGGAAGCAACTGTCGATCGAGTAGCATAATCGTGCCATTTTTGCGGCGAACCTGACCATGTGCTGCATCGTCATACCAATCCCAGAGCGCATTAGAATCACTCAAGCCTCGACTCAAGACTAAGTTGGAATGTTGAATCCGACTCGGAAAGTGATGCGTATACTCATTCACGCCCCCTTCTTGGTATTCCTCCGTTTGGATTTGGCTTTCTAGTCCAGAAACTTCCGTGAACCCTCCAGTCAGTAGCCCTTCAATTTCGACTAGAAAGTTATAGTTCATGTAAGGCTCACGACGACTGCCCCGGAGGGTCGCGCCCGCAGAAAAAACAGCATTAATTGGCAGAATTGGCATGGTAGTTTATGCAAGTCGGGAGGATGAATCATTCAAGGTTTGATTGATACGAGAAAGCTCCGCCACCCATTGTTGGCGTTCTTGATGCTCCATTCCCATGATCTGCTCATAAGACCAATGAAAATGGTAAGACAGGTAAGCTACCTCCTCGCGTAGTCGGTCTGAGGGGTAGCAGGTGACTCCCCCACGGGAATGGGTTCTACCTCGAACTCTCCGGAACAATGAGGACAGGTGACATGTAGACGGCTGTGACCGTTTTGGTTAATCCGTTGATAGAAGTCCTGGAGATAGATGAGATCGGCGGAGTAGAGTCCTTCGATGAGTTTGGGGTTGAGTTGTTCGAGGCTGCCGAGCCGGGTGATCACCCGCGAAAGTAGGATCAGAACCAGATAGCCTGGGTTTGCCTGGACACGCGGATCACGCAGCGGAGCAATTTCATCATAGGCAGTGGAGAGCCGCATGATGCCGTCGCGATGAGTGTTGCCCTCAGCATCGACATAGCCGAGGGGCAGGGTAAAGGGAAATTCGGTAGAAGTCATGATGGGTTTCGTTACTAGTTAAGTCCATTTATCAACGCTGATGCCTTCGTGGGCGAGTTCGAGGGTTTCGATCGCAGCTCCATCGGTGGTTGCATCCATGTCCGGAGCTGTCCAAGTGATCGGCAAACAGTTGCTCAGATTCCAGCGAATCTTTTCGGTTCCGGTTTGGTCGAGTACAACGATCGAGACTTCGCGTCGATCGAGGTTCCCTTTCATCACATTTTCACGCCACTTCCATAGCTCCGCATTGCTCGTAATGCCGCGTTGCAGCGTAATGTTGCCGTAAGTGTTTAAGCCTGGAAGTTTACGCATGGTAGGTGGATCAGTGCCTTCACGATATTCGCCCATATTTTGCGATGTCGTCAGTCCGGTACATTGACGAAATCCAGCGTGTAGAATGCCGTTCCACTCCACGTAAAAGTTATAACTCTGATAGGGATCAGGCTTATGGGGCGGTTTAATACTAGGCATACAAAGACCTCAATAGATATAGATAACTAAAATGCGAATGCAACACCTGCATTGCCATGAATCAAACGAACCACAATAAACTCTGCCGGACTTGACGGAGCTAATCCAACTTCGGTGATCACTGTACCTGCGTCTCGCACTTCTGGGGGATTCGTTTCTGCATCGCATTTGACGTAAAACGCTTCTGCGGGTGTACTACCCCGAAGCGCTCCTTGCCGAAATAACGCTTCACAAAAGGCAGTTAACTCGCGCTCAATTCTGACCCAAAGCCGGAATTCATTTGGCTCAAACGCCACATCTGCAAACGTGCGATCGCACCATCGTGCTAACGTCACAAACAATCGGCGCATATTGATATAGCGCCAATTCGCATCCATACTCAGCGTCCGCCCACCCCAGATCCGAATCCCCCGTCCGGGTAGCGATCGCAAGCAATTAATCCCTAATGGATTCAGTCGCGCTTGATCGGCATCCGATACCGCCACACTCAGATCGACGACTTCTTCAAGCCGAATATTCGCAGGCGTTTGACCAATTCCCAAGTCACGATCGCGCTGGGCATAAATGCCTGCAATATGACCACAGGGAGGAATCATTCGACTGCCCACCTGCACCCAGGGGAAATATAACGCCCCAAAAGCCGCGCATTCGGAGCTAGAAAGTCGCGATTGTTGAACCAGGACTTGAGTCGGCAAGGCATCTAGAATTGCAAAGCGATCGTTCAATGCCTGACAATGCTCTAGAAGCTGAGTCTGCATTCGTAGAACCGCATCAACCTCGAAGCGAACCAGATCAGGAACACAAATTAGATCGAGAGCATTGATCGTTGCTAATGCTTCCAATGCTTGTTCTAACGCAGCTTCGATCTCTAGAGTGTCGTTCAGGCGAATAATATAGGCAATGTGTCCCCCATTGCTAAAAAAGCCCTGCACTGCCTCCGAAAGATATCCCTCTGACACAGGCTCACCAAATCGTGAACTAAACTGAGTCCACAAAGTTAGGCGCTCCGGTTGATTGATTGTTCCTTGGTTCGCCAACCCAATGAATGCAGGGACACCCGTTAAAAACTCTGGAGTGGGTTTGGGAAATAGATCTTCTCGGTAGATACCTGGGATCAGATAGCTCGTCACGATCCTTGCTCCCCGCTCGACTGGCTCAGCTTGAAGATCACAAACTCCGCAGGCTTGACCACAGCAACGCCAATCTCCGTCACCACTTGTCCTGCATCGCGAATCTCCGGTGGATTCGTTTCCTCATCACACTTGACATAAAAAGCCTGTTCCGGTGTATTGCCAAACAGCGCCCCTTCCTGCCAAGCAATCAATAAAAACGCATTGATATTGCGACGAATCTTCGCCCACAGATCAGGTGCATTCGGTTCAAAAACTGCCCATTGCGTACCTTCATCGATCGATTCGCGCAAGTAGTTAAACAACCGCCGAATATTGATGTACTTAAATTCTGTATTCCCGTCGCCGCCAAGCGTCCGGGCACCCCAGATGCGAATATTACCATTCAGACTCCGAATACAGTTGATGCCCTGTGGATTGAGCTTGTCCTGCTTACTACGGCTGATGTCATACTTCAAACCCACCGCACCTAACACGGTTTCGTTAGCAGGCGCTTTAAACACACCCCGCTCCGCATCTACCCGCGCATACACACCCGCGATATGACCACTAGGCGGCACATAGATTGTCTGACGACTCGCGGGATCAAACACTTGAATCCAAGGAAAATACAGCGCGGCATAATCCGAATTATCTGGGATCACTTTCTGCTGATTGTCGGGTTTGAGTAAGCCGAGATCCAGGCTCCCGTTTGCTTCGACTTCCAAGGGCGTGTCAAAGATTGCAACCCGATCGCCTAAGCCTTCACAATGCGCCGCAATACTTGCCAGCACTGTTCTACTGGTGATTCCTGGTGCTGCCACGATCGCAATCTCATCGATCGCTTCAAACTGCTCTAGTACGTTGTCAATGTCACCCTCTTGATTCATCCACACGACATAACAACTGGTGCCACCATTTCGGAAGAACCCAAACACCGCATGAGCAAGCAAATTCTGCCCTGCATTGTCTGAGAAATCGCCAAAGAACTTCTTGAACTCTGAGAAGTTGGTACAGAGTTTGACTTGATTCGCCGTTGCAAGCGTTGAGGGCACAGGAGCCGCTAATGTTGCAGTCGGTGTGGGAGTTGTAGCTTCTTTGAGTTGGAAAAAGCCTGTAATTTCAGCCTTGTTATCCGGGGCATCTCCAGTAAAGGTAAGGGTCGCCTTCCCCTCTTGCAGGGTTAGTTGCACATCCTGGCGTTCAGTAGTCCCCACAAAAAATCCAAACGTTCCCGCAGTTGTCACTACTTCTGCGTCTTCAGACTGCGGTAAATCAAAGCTTTTTTTCCGACCGGTTCCCGTTCCAATAGCAGTCGGTTGTTCTCGCGATCCAATCGATCGAGTCGCTACTGTGGGCACTGCTGGGGCGGGCGCACTGGCAGCGCCAAATACCCCAATAAATCCTGCCGTACTGGTTCCGACTCCTGCGATCGGTGCAGAGCCAGACGGCACTTCCTTAACATACACACCCGGAGATTGGTAGGCTGAAACCATAGTCGCTCCCTAATCTTTAATCGGTTACTTGCGCGTCAAAGTCAGATCTAACGATTTCATTTCGCCCACACTCAACCAAACGCCTGACGTAGCGCTCTGATACCCTTGGGCCGAAACCGTTACCCCTGGTCTAGCAGACTGAGAAGCGAGATCGCGCTGCCACACTTCTAGTCCAGTCAATTCATAATCGCCATTGCGATCGCTAAATACTGCCACAGGATTGCCCTCAACTTGCACTTTTGCCATCACTATCGGGTTTTGATCCGAATCTAGGATTCGTCCTTTAATTCCCGTAGGTGGCAAGCTGAGATTGGCGATCGTAGCTTCAGCGCCCGCCACGTTGAGATTCTCGACTTGACGAGTGCCATAGCGAGTCCCCAAATGCGGTAAAGCGACTTGCAAACTGTAGATTCCATCGGGCAGATCGATGAAATAGTAGTGACCGTCCAATGCGGTATAGGTCACTAGAAACAAAGCATTCTGTTCCTGCACTAACGTCAAAGTTGGATTCAGTTGAATCCGCCCGTCTCGGTTGAGTGCATCCGCAAACGGCAAGGCTTTGAGTACAAGCCAATGGTTGAATGCCTCTGACACGTGTCCAAGTTTGACCTTAGCACCTGAAATCAGATCACCTGTTTCAGCATCACTAACGATGCCCGCGATCGCGACTTGATGTTGTGTCGATTGCAACTTCATCCATGCTGCCACTTTAGAGCCTCACTTTCGTGACGATGTAGCCTTTGTTTCTTGTTCTAGGGTCAATTCTGAGGGAATGGATTAGCTTTTGCCATAATTAATAGGATTTCTTCAGCTTTTATGTTGCAATTTCACAACTTAAATTTGCGTACTCATCACTAAAGGCACAGATTGTTTGGATTCATCCTCAACCGGAAGCGCGATCGTCACGGTATAGTTCATTGCGGGCTTGGGCCTGCCACCCATTGCCTGCCAGAATTCTCCCAAACTTTGTAATTGGGGTGGACGCAGTGTCAGCGCTCTAGGAACGGGTTCTTGATCGCTCAAACTCCCTTGAAGCAATGCTTTAGGGATTGTAGGATGACGTAGCAGAGCTTTCATCACTTCCCCTAACAAGCGATGTTCGGTCTGAAAATCTGCTGGGTCTTTTGCCCAAACTGTCACTAAATAAGAGCAATCGATCCGCACGGGAGGACGCTGCCGAGTCGCGCTGCCATCGCCTTGGCGCTGCATCGTCCATTCAGTGTTTCGCAGTTCCAAATTTTCTCGCACATCATAAAGAAAGAGATCGATCGCAGGTAGACTGACTTTCTTCGTGAAGTCTTGATCGGGTGTAGCAAAACTAATCGTTACAGGTATCCGTGCCTCTGAACCGACCAAACTGGGAGGTAATTCTCGTTTGAGCAGTTCTTCTAGGGTGCTATCTAAATCATTAAGCATCGCAGCAGTTATCCTAATCGGTTAAAGTATCTCTCAACTAGTAGCCCGAGTTTCTAAAAACACACCATTCGTCATCACAATTCTTCAAAATCATGTCAATAACGCTTTGAGATGAGTCGTTT
>JALOOO010000373.1 GCA_025454375.1 Leptolyngbya sp. Prado105
TCGCTCCTTGGATTCTCAAAGGGTATGGCTTTCTGACACTGCATCTTGTTGACGTTGCTCAAGCAGAAAAATATATCCCAAATGATCTCGATATTGTTCAAGTCTTACCTGGGAAAACGATCGGGGGCGTGGTACTTGGAAAGTACGAACCTGGCTCAACTTTGACCTATGGAGAACTGATTGTTGTCCCGGCGCTTGTGCGTCAAGGAGGACAGATCGGCGCTTGGATCTCTCATATCTATGTCGATGATTTGAGTTCGGTTGCAGGAGGACACGAGATTTGGGGCTTACCAAAAGAATCCGCGCAATTTCTCTGGCAGTCGAATGGTGGAGCGATCGTCAAACAAGCTGATCGCATTCTTTGCCAATTTACACCCACCTGGCAATTTAATCTCTGGCGACAGCGAGGGCAGTTTGGAACATATTGCAGATTGGCAGAACTCGCTAGGTTTGAGAGTGAAGCGATCGCAACTGTTTCTCTTATCTCAACGCAGCTTGAAATTCCAGCATCTAGCCCATTTGCAACCTTAATCAAAGCTCAACCTTGGCTTGCCCTGCGGGCTGAATCATTGGAAGTCACTGTCGCAGCCCCAAGGCGAGTAGGGTGATCCGAATCACAAATGACTCGAAGAAAACGCTTAAATTCCCCGATCGCACGGTAAGCTGTCAGAGTACGAAAGTTGAACAAAAGATTACGGAATATTTTGTAGTCTAAAGTTCATCCTCACCATTACTGGGTGTTAAACAGCACAACCTATGTCGGAGAATTCTTGGCAAGAGAACGAGTTTGAGTCGTTGGCAGCCCTGTTATCAGAGTTGCCTGAAGAACCTAACGGGTCGAAAGAGCCAGAGACATTTCGTGGATTTCAAGGACGTAGGAAAAAAGCAGCGATCGTCTTTGCGGCGATCTGGAGCAGCACGATCGCGCTTCATCTTTTGACCTGGGGTTACTGGTTAGTGTTGGGTTTAACCACTTTAATGAGTGTTCATGCGATGCGATTGATCCTCGCACGCCCTCATCCCTTGGCGAAACCGCTAGAGAATGATGATTTGTTTCCAACTGTTTCACTAATGGTGGCAGCTAAGAATGAGGAAGCCGTGATCGCTCGATTGGTGAAGATGCTATGTGAGCTAAATTATCCGAGCGATCGCTATGAGGTTTGGGTAATCGACGATAACAGTACAGATAGAACGCCTGAAATTCTCGATCGCTTATTAACTCAGTATCCTCAGCTTAAAGTATTCAATCGTCCTGAAAACTCCACGGGCGGAAAATCAGGTGCATTGAATCAGGTTTTTCCGTTGACGTTTGGAGAATTTCTGGTCGTGTTTGATGCGGATGCTCAAGTTGAGAAGGATTTCTTGAGACGAGCTATTCCTGTGTTTGAGCGAGGAGATATTGGGGCAATCCAAGTTAGAAAAGCCATTATCCAAGCCGAGCCGCAGTTTCAGTCGAAAGACGCAAGAAACTTTTGGATTCAGGGACAGATGTCAGAAATGGCGTTGGATGCGTTTATTCAACAGCAGCGATCGGCGATCGGCGGATTGGGTGAACTACGGGGCAATGGGCAACTGGTGCGCCGAGAAGCTTTACTCGACTGTGGTGGCTGGAATGAAGAAACGATTACTGATGATTTGGATCTGACCTTCCGGCTGCATTTGAGTGGCTGGGACATTGAAGTTGTGACAGAGCCAGCAGTTTACGAAGAGGGAGTGACCGATGTGATCGCGCTCTGGCATCAGCGAAATCGGTGGGCAGAAGGCGGCTATCAGCGCTATCTCGACTACTGGCGACTGATTTTACGCAACCGTATGGGAGGGAGTAAAACGATCGATCTGGCGATGTTCTGGATACTGCAATATGTGATGCCAACGGCGGCAATTCCAGACTTTCTCATGGCGGTGCTGCGGCATCGGCTGATGTTGACGAGTCCGATTTCTGCGATGACGCTGGGGTTGTTTTTGTTTAGTGCGATCGGAGGATTGCGTCGAGTTCAAAAACTCAAAGGTCAGGATCACGTCTCAATCTTTACTCAGGTATTTCAAGGATTGCGCGGAGCAGTTTATATGTTTCACTGGTTCGCGATCGTCTCAAGCGCGACGTTGAGAATGTCGATTCGTCCGAAGCGATTGAAGTGGGTGAAGACGGTTCATCATGGCGCAAGCGACGGCAGCGGGCATGGATAAGATCACTTAAGGAGGAAAAGAAATCGCTCGACTCTTGTCGGATTGCGCCTAATGTTGCACAGTAAAAGCAAAGCCGCGATCGCCGAATTCGTATGTTTCATCGAATCTTAATTTGCACGGATTTTACAGATGGTCTTCAGCGCCTCGTGCGGTTCGTGCCGCAGCTGGCACAGGGCGGGATGCAGCAGATTAGCTTTCTGCATATTGTGCCGTTTGTTGAAGATGTAGGTGTCCCAAAACCTAATGCAGCAAAAATTGAACGAGCGCGATCGCAACTTTCTCCGGCATTAGAACAAACGGTGAACGGGGTTGAGGTTCGCGTCGAAGTCGAGAGTGGACGCGCGATCGATGCCATTCTTCGGACGGTAAAAACGCATCAGTCTGATGTGATTTTGATGGGAACTCAGAGTCGCAACTTGCTGACGGAAAAGTTATTTGGGAGTACTACGACAGAACTGGCTCAAAGATCGCGGATTCCGATCATGGCAGTTCGTCCACAGCTTATTTCAGCAATGACTTTAGAAGAGTTGAGCTTGCGCTGTCAGCATCTGTTTCGAGAATTGCTCATTCCCTACGATGATAGCGATACAGCTAAAGATACGATCGCTGAAATTGCCAAACGTGCAGATGCTTCTCATACTTGTCATCTCTGTCGCGTGGTTGAAAGTGGACGCTATGAACTCTCAGCCGCAGAAGAACAGCGACTGATCTCTGAAACATTAAAGCCTGCTCAAGCACAACTACAAGCATCTGGTCTAAAAACTGAGATTGAACTGCGCAAAGGTAGTGCGATTGCTCAAATCTTGCAAGCAGTCCAGGAAAAGGATATTAGTGCGATCGCGTTATCTTCCAATCTCAGCGATCGGGCTTTTGGATCAGTGCCTAGCTTTGCGGCTGAACTGCTGCGTCGAAGTGTTCATCCGATCTTACTGTTTCCAATG
>JALOOO010000374.1 GCA_025454375.1 Leptolyngbya sp. Prado105
TTGAATGCGAGCAAACATGAACATTCTCCTGAGCAAGGTTCTATCCCTTCTTTCACGGCGATCGCACTCCGCTCAGGATTCATGCAGGAGGTCTATTGAAGGAAGTTCAGTCCCTAACAGCGATCGAGGAGACACCAGTGAACACTCCCCTAGAAATCAACAGCGAACTCCTGCAAGCCGCGATCGCGCTTGACGAAGAAGCCAGCACCGAAGCGATCGTCGAAACCGCGCTACGCGAATATATCCAACGTCGCCAACAACTCAAGCAAGAAGTCATGATCGGAGCCGCTGCTGATCGAGGTGAGCTAATCGACGGCGAAACCGCAATGAATGCTCTTAAACAGAAACTCGACTCCTGGCGCAATCAGGCATCCTCATGAGTCGCCGTTACCAAATCACTACCCTAGCCAATCAAGACCTCGAAGAGATTTTGCGTCAGATTGCCGAGACATCTAGCGCGCGATCGAGCCGACCAATTTTTGAGCCGCTTCACCCAAAAACTTCGCAACATCGCCAGCTTCCCAAATCTTGGCAAACCTCGAAAAGAATGGGGCGAGAATTATCGAAGTTTGATTCAGGATAACTATCTCATCGTCTATCGAGTCACCGACGAAGTAGTTGAAATTCTCCGTGTAGTCAGCGGTTATCGGGATCTTGACACCCTGTTCAACGAGGATCAAGACAATCCCTAAACAGACCCCATGATTTCAATGCAGCCGAATCGTAAAAGGAGCGAACCGATGGCAACGATCGACAACCACAGACCGTTGATTTTCTCTCACTCAGCTTCGGTAAATCCATTCATAACCATGCTCACTCATCATTTCATAATCAGGTGCATGATGGCGGCAGAACGGTGAACGTGCGCCTCCTATTGCCAACCTGGGAATCCTAAGCGCAAACGGGTAACTCAGTTTGAAATGTCAGGAGTCAGACCGATGCCAAGACGCAAGAAAAAACGAAAGCAGCAGCAGGTATCGATGCCAAGACCCAAGCCACAGCCAAAGCGAAATCAATTTGTAATCCGTCATCAAGATGGATGGGCAGTGAAGAAGGAGGGAAGTAACCGAATTACTGCCTTTTTTCAAACCCAGGGAGAAGCGATCGAGTATGGGCGCGACCTGGCGATTACTCAACGCTGTGAATTAGTCATTCACGATCGCAAAGGCAATGTTCGGGAACGTCGTAACTATCGCGACCCTCGCCATGCGATTTTGCGCCATGAACGGATTTTGGCAAAATATCAAGCGGAGCGGGCACTCCGAGAAGCATTGAAGCAGGCTTCAGAAAACGCAGTGTCATAACGATCTTTCGACTTTTCTCACTGCCTGCTCAACTTTAGTAAAGAGTTTCCACAATTCTTCAGGATCGTCAGGATTTAGTGTTGCTGCGTGTCCCAGTTCCAAACTCGCTTTAATCAAACTGAAAATCGGGCTATACATTGCAGGTTGTCCATTTCCTCCTCGAAGTTTACTTGCCCTCGTCAGCAGTTCCTCCAGTTCAGGTGTCCAATCTTTGACCGTCTTTGTAGGGACAGAAACAGTAGGCTGAGTGCTTGAACTGCTCAAGGTTTCAATGATTTCACCCCGCTGTTTCGCAGATAAATAAATTTGTTTTAAGTTACTCGCAATACCGCTACCAAATCGGACTCGATACCCTTGCAAGAGTCCGTCATAGATAATTTTGTCTCGAAAAGGCAGCAGGACGGCACGAAAACACAACGGTAACTGACTCGGATGAAACATTGCATCAAAATCATCCTGTAGCCCCCAAACACCATAGACCTTCTCGCTTCCCGCAATGAAAATGGTGTGCTTCTTCAGGATTCGTTCGATGTAGAAATCATCGGCAATAAAGTGCTTCCAACTGGCGACGATCGTGAGTTTTTCATCTGAAAGTTTCTGCGGGTTCTCTTGCACAAATCGATCGACGAAAGTTGGATCACGGTACAAAGCTTCCCGAACTTCAACTTTGCTCTCCACAGGCAGATCAGCATATTGTTCAGGAGACTGAACTTCAGGAAAAAGATTGAGCGTTCGTTTGATGTGAAATTGCAGTGCCCACATCAATTCGTAATAGAGCGCAGCATCTTGTTCAGATAAGTGCATGATTTCATTTTCCTTGTAGCTCACTTGAAGATCAAGCTGAACCTACTATTTTTTCTTTTTACGATTTTTTCCTTGAGATGGGGGTTTCGGGTTTGACAGCTTCTGGGAAAATCCTTTGAATTCTGTCGATCGCGCTGGAGAGCGAAACCCTCTCGCTGGCTCCACGAAGCCAGATTGCGATCGCACCTCCGCCCACGATTTGAGTCCCAGTTCCACTTGAATATCGTCCCAATCGCCACTAATCGAAGGGTCTACATATCCACCAGCAAATGCCCGCTCAATCACACTTGCAGCCTCTACCGCTTTGAACGATGTCAGCACACCGACGAGAAATCCATTCACCGCTGGATCATGCTTGGAAGCGTACTGGAGTTCCTCAATGCAAATTTCGATACACTGTGTTTTGAGATCCGGATGCGCGGTCGCAATATCCTCTAGTGCCTCGACCGCGACAAACTCAGAATACTCTGCTTCCTTAGACTGGCTGCGACGACTGAGATGATCACGGATACCAGGAATCGCAGCTTTGCCCATGAGCAGCAAGACTTCGGGTAATTGGTCGCTGAACCATTCCCACCAATCGTTCTGTTCTCCAAACTGTTCGTAAGCTTGAAGTAGTGGCTCAACCGCTTCGCCTGCTTTCAGTTGTGCCAAGGCTCGCCACGCATGAACCGTTGCCCATCCTTCGGGCGCAGTTTGCTCCGATAGATACAAGTCGGCATCGGTTGCCATGTCGATCAAACTGGGAATGTCAACAGCCGTGATGCCGAGTGCAGCATAATCCGCCCAGTCTTCTGATGCGATCGGCGGGTCGCTTCCCAGGGTGAGGAGTTGTGCGACTGCACCAGAATAGTTCTTCATCGACAGGTTCGACCTCCACGTTCACAACATTTGTACGATCATAGATCCACCTGTGAGCATTAGACCTCCTGCACGAATCAATTTGAATGAGTCAGTTCATAGTTGAGGAAGCCTGCAATCAAATTGAAGCGCAGTCCAAAACGTTTACGACGATTAC
>JALOOO010000169.1 GCA_025454375.1 Leptolyngbya sp. Prado105
AAACGCAAGCACCAGCAATCCGACTCAAATTCTTTTGATCTATAGTTTTGGACTCAAGCTTCTATGCACTTCCCTCTACTCTCACTCATCACAACGGTACACAATCGCGAACAGTATTTGAGTGAGACGATCGAGAGCATCCTCACCCAAAGCTTTCACAATTTTGAACTTCTCATTTGGGACGATGGTTCAACCGACGACTCCGTTGAAATCGCTCAACACTATGCCGCACAAGACAAGCGCATTCAAGTCATTACCACAAATCATCAGGGACGAGTAAAATCACTCAACAGTGCGATCGCTCAAACTCAAGGTCAATACATCGGACTTGTCGATAGCGATGACCTACTTGCCCAAACTGCACTCGCAGAAACAGTTGCTATTCTAGAAACGAATGCTCAAATTGGCTTAGTTTACACAAACTATCAAGTGATCAACGAGTGTGGTCAACTTCTACGAGATGGCAGTCGCTGCCAAATTCCTTACTCGAAAGAAGCACTGCTCCTATCCTTCATGGTTTTCCATTTTCGCCTCATGCGACGCAGCGTTTATGAGCAAGTGGGTGGATTTGACGATCGCTTTCCCCTCGCTCAGGATTATGACTTGTGCCTCAAGATTTCAGAAATCACTGAAATTTTGCATTTACAACGCCCGCTTTATTACTATCGAGTCCATGACGATTGCGTATCTTCGCAAAAGAGCATTGATCAAATTCTGTGTTCTAAGCAAGCGATCGAAGACGCGATGCAGCGACGAGGGTTAGATCACGAGTACAACCTCCAGATGCGAGTTCAATCCCAGTTCAGTTTGCAACGAAAAACGCATTCGTCCCCTCAGTCGCACAGCCGATTCTAACTCCCCTCAGTTTGCAACTCCAATTGTCAAAGGGTCGAGCATTGCTCAAAATGTCGTCGTATCAAATTAGATGTTGTAGACGACGGAAAGCCTTGAATATACAAGATTTGTAGGAGCGCTTTTTTACCCCCTTGTCGGATAGCCATGTTCGGGCAAGGTGCGAAACCACCGAGGGAAATTGCTCCAAATCGTTTAGGGAAATTCGATCGCTAAGATTTGGAGGGAGTTATTCAGCCAGTCTCTGACATTCCGTCCGCTTTGGGACTGGAATGTCCTTTTTTATTTTCTCCCCTCTATGAAGCAGAGAACTTCGCACTGTCCAGTCAATAAACACGATCTCACAAATCGTCAACAGCATTGCTCAATTTATTCAATAACTTTCTAAGAAGTATCATTTTTGCTAATTTTGCAAAAAGCTTGAGTTCAAGCTATTGGTAAATACACTCTCCTTAAGATTATATGGCAGTAAGTTGAAGCTAGTAACTGATCCATAATTTTGCGCCATTTATTGACTATGTTAAAAACACAATTTATTGCGGGTTTGATAGCTTTTACTCCTTTGCTAGCTTCTTCAGCATTTGCTCGGCAACCTGATCACGGTTGCTACATGCGGACGAGCAGTGGACAGGTCATCAATCTATCGAGTTCAATTTGTAAATTCGATTTAGATGAGAAATTCGCGAAGCAAGACATCGCCTATCTCGCTGCCATTAAGCAAATGATGGGCAGCCACTCCGACCGCTGGATGACTGATGCCCTCGCCAAAAATCCAAGTTTATTTACAGCAGCAGCGAGAGAGTACTGCCAAGCTCGACAGTCGGGTGTCTCAGATCAACAATACATGGAGGAAAAATATCAGGCTGTGATGGATTCGCGATCTGCCAATCCCCCTCAAAGTCGTGAAGAACATGAGCAGCAGCAAGCCTATCAAGCACAACTTGTTCCAGTTTCGATCGCGATGTCGTTAGCACCACAGCACTACTGCCCCGAGGTTGCAAATCGCTGAGACAGAAGAGGTTAAGGCAAGCCAAAACGGTCAAATGAACAATCGCTTGGGTAGAACGCGCTAGGACTGAGAAAGAATCGTCCAAGCTCCAAAGCGATCGCCATAATACGCCAAGATTTTCTCAACTTGTGTACGCGCCTGCGAGCCTGAATTTTCCGAAAATTGAATTTCTAACCTCCCGATTTGGCTCAGCCTGTAGTCAAACTGCTTGGAAGTTTGTGGGGTCAACTCAGTAGAGACACCCTCAACTTGAGATAAATGAGCAGCGACCTCACGATAGACAGCCAAGGGAAGGGTAGGATTTTGGACTGAATAATTCATGTTGTTCCGTTATAAGGCGGCAAAGTACAGCAATTGACATCATCCAAGCAAACCTTGCCCCATTGCAATGCCCAACGCACTAAAGCGACTCGGTTGTCCGTTTCGGTCTTGGTCAAAATATTACTGATGTGGTTATCGACTGTCCGCTTGCTAATTTCTAGCTTTTCGGCAATGTCTTGATTCGTCAAGCCAGCAGCGACCAATTCAATGACCTGCAATTCGCGCTCTGAAAGTGGCGCTTGTGCCTGAGATTCGCCGTCTGCCATATCGATATCCCTGCGCTGTGTATATGTACTTATTCATCTATTCTAGGTGGAATTGCTCAATCCGCAAATGGGATTCCTAATCGCAAGGATTAAAGGAATTAGAGGAATCCCGATGCTGGATGGGAAAATCGCTAGACTAGAAACAGCAATTTCTTGAGGATGAATCATGCAGCATCCGAAAACGGCTAGTTTTCACGATCGACGGACACTAAACACACAAGAAGCCCTTCCCTGTCCGATTTGTCGGCACGGGCAGATTGAAGCTCTAACGTTGATGGATGCGTTTGCCTGCAATTTCTGTCGGCATATTTTCACGACGAATTTGAAGGAGCAAACGGTGCATGTGGAAGACAGTTCGCAGCCGATGACCTGGCGCTGGAATGGGCGCAAGTGGCAGACGGCAAATCAGACGGATTTGGATCTGTCGATCGTCATTTGGATCGTGGGTCTTGCGTTAGTGATCTTGCCACCGAGTTTGATCTGGTTACCGTCGAAGATCTTTGTGCCGTTGGATGGAGATTCAGGCGCTTGGTTTCCGACGTTTTGGATTGCATTGACGTTTGGGTTACATTTTACGTTTGTGGCTTGGTTGATGGCAGAGCATTATCAGTTGCCATTTTATGTTGCAGGGAAGGTGAGAATTCGGCGCTGGCTAGAACAGTTCTCGCCTTAAACCAATTAGGACTAGGACGCTTGAATTGCACTGAGATCTCGAAGCACTTCGCTGATTACAATTGGATCAACGTCTTGGAGTGCGATCGCATTTCGACGATCACAATATCTATGCTCAACTCCTTTAACAAAAAAGCACCGTTCGATCGATTGGTCATTCCAGCCGTCTACGTAACCAATTGGAACGCCATCATATTCGACAACAGCAGTTATATCTGCACCATAGAAAGGCTTTGAGTGATCTGAGAAGATTCCGGCATCTGCGATCACGCCCGTGATCCAGCCGAGTTTTGATAGCGTTCCGGTTAAGGTAAAAGCAGGAATTTTGGTATCTTTGAATCGAGTGATTTCGGTTTGAGTTGCTTCGTCTACCTCTAATTGGTAAATCGATCGACCCATCTGAACGAAAGGAGAAATAATCTTATAATTGCTCAAGATCTCGCCCCATGCAGTGCGTTGTGGCTCTGTTAAATCCAGGGGGTGAGTCAGGCTAATTTGCTCCATTTTCGATAGGTCGAGAAGGTTATCATTGATATCTGCATAGGTCTGATCTTCTGTGACCCGAAATGTTGTGATCTGATTAGAGGGATCATAACCGCTCCAAATCAATCGTTGTACCAGATGCCGCATGAGCGGATGCTGCACGAGCAACGTTTCAAATTCTGTCAGTTGCCAGTGTCGTCCTGTAACCATGGCTTGCTCTAATCGAACGACTTGAATTTTGATCACTTCATTGACTTGCTTTTTGAGCAATTTCCAGGCCGAGATCGCGCTTTGTGCTTTTTTTGGATCGTCTTTTGCCCCTGGACGAGGAAGGTTCGGTTTTATCTTGCCATTGTTATCTTTTACGATTGGTTTCAGGTCTGCCTCTAGCGCAAAGTAAAACTGACGAGAGCCAAAGTCAAAGACGCAATCTTGATCCAAACCGCAAGTTGGAATGATCCGATCTCCCACCTGATCCTGCGTCATGTTTCGGCTTTGAGCAATTTCGTTCATGCAGTTTTGAGCCGCTTGCTTTAGTCCTCTAAATTTGACCGTTTGAGCAATGCTGTTAATTTGCATCAGAGCGGTGTCTGTGCCGATCGCTTTTAAGCACTCCAACCCGATGACCGCCCGATGATGCTGAGCCTGTCCCGGAAAGAGTCGGATGAGAGGGGCTAATTTCAAAACCGAAGCATCAGAGCCGAGTAATCCAACCGCGAACATTGCCCATTTCTCTTTTGAGGGTGCGTCAATGTTTAACCAAGACTCAAAGAGTTTCCAAGCAAACGCATCTGTATTTGCTCGATCGAGATTTGCCTGAATTGCCAAAATCAAGGGATGCGGACTGTCTAATTTACTTTGTCTTAATGCATTGAGTACGGCTTCTATCTGTGTTTCATTGAAACAGTGCTGATCAGATGTAATTGGAGGTAAGTCTGAAGGCGAAATGTTCCAACTTTGCTTTGATGAATTTATTGCAGTCGCGGTAGCTAGCCATTGAGGGGTTATTTGCGAATTAAATGGAATGTATTCTTTTTGAGTCAGATCTAGCTTGATAGAGAGCGCATTCAAACAAGTCTGAATATAAGAATCGTAGCCTTTGCGCTTCATTGTGTGGAGGAACTCGATCGCTGCATCAGCAAGCTTTCCACGTTTTGCGGCGACTGGGATCAGACCTGCGATCGCATGAGTCGGATTGTCCTGAAGCCATTGCTTTGCGAGTTGCGGAATCTTGGATGACAGCATCAGTTCTAACATCAACGGAGCTGCTTCAGGAGCTTGAACCAAGGTAAAAGGTGCGAAGAGTGCTTGCATTTCCTCTTTGTCACGTGCTGCAAGCACTGTATCTCGAATCAACTCTAGGGCTGAAAATTCAGTATGAGCAAGCCAAGCTCGAATATAAGTGGATGAATGCCAAGATTGAGAAGTAGGCTGAAGCTTTAGTCCGAGTCGTTTAATATGATGTTCTACTAGGTGCGGCTCTTTCAGCCCAAAGATGATTTCTTGAGGACGTTGGTGGTGGATCAAATATTGATTAGCGCCACGAAAAGTATCATCATGCCAACTTTCAATTAATTTCAAAAGTTCGTCATGCAATCCGAGATAAGCAGCAAGAAAAAAATCTGGAGTTGGCTCTGGATAATTGTTAGGTGAATTCCAATCATTTAGAACTAGACGATCGCAGATTCGCGATCGCAAGGATTCAATTTCTGCTTCAGATAAATACGGCAGAATGTAAGTCCGAAATCCATAGCAGATTGGAAAACGGCACTTTTCTTGCTCCACCAAACCAATGAAATCCTCAGCAGACAATAGAGTGATTAATGGAGCCATCCGAGCAGCATAGTCTTCATCCCAATACAGCAGGAGCGGACTAGATTGTTTAACTTGCTCAGATGAGAGATTGCCATCAAAGGATTGCGATGCGAATTTTGTAACTAAGTCCTCTGGGCTTACCCAGTCTGAAAATATAGTCTGATTTTTAGTTCTTTTTGGCTCTGAAATTGCCGCAAACCAAAAGTGGGCTTCTTCACGAGACAACACGGGTGCAATTTTTGCTTTCGACCAGCTCCATCTGTAATGTTGGGGCGCAGTTCTACGGAAACGATTAAGACAATCTTTCAGATTGAAGGGTTTCGGAGTCGATCGCTCTAAAGGAGTCAAATTTCGCCAAGTTGCCCAGAACCAATCTTTAGGATCGAGATTTAGCGATCGTTCTGGTGGATAAGATAGTCCCACAGTTGAAGACTCACTCATGACGGATTGCACTAGAAACGCTCCCTTGAATTTAGTGCAAAAATACTATTTAAGGCAATAAAAAAATTCCCAGATCATGAAAACAATCTGGGAATTTCATTCAAACTTTGAATTTAGACACCGACGGGCTGACGTTGTTCTGTCCAGCGTCCGAGGGGTTTGCCCACGATCGCGAGGTCCTTCATCAATTGATCAAATGCATCCGGAGTCAGAGATTGCGGTCCATCCGAGAGCGCTTTCTTTGGATTCGGGTGAACTTCGATCATCAGCGAATCCGTTCCGGCAGCGATCGATGCCATTGCCATCGAAGGGACATATTCTGCACGTCCAGTTCCATGACTTGGATCAATCATGATCGGCAAGTGAGTCAAGGTTCTCAAAACAGGAATTGCAGAGAGGTCTAGAGTATTCCGGGCGTATTGGCGATCAAAGGTGCGAATTCCACGCTCACACAGGATCACATTTGGGTTGCCTGCGGCGAGAATATACTCTGCTGCCATCAGCCAATCTTCGATCGTCGCTGCCATGCCACGCTTGAGCAAGATCGGCTTGTCTTGTGCGCCTACTTTCTTTAAGAGTGAGAAGTTCTGCATATTCCGCGCCCCAATCTGGATCACGTCGGCAACTTCTGCCAAGGGTTCGAGATCAGACGCATCCATCAACTCGGTAATGATCCCCAATCCAGTCGCTTCACGAGCGGCAGCCAATAGCCCTAATGCGCTTTCTCCATGACCTTGGAACGCATAAGGCGAGGTTCTAGGCTTGAACGCACCGCCTCGAAGAAATTGAGCGCCTGCGGCTTTGACTCGTCGCGCAGTTTCGATGATCATCTCTTCGTTTTCAACCGAGCAAGGACCTGCAACGGTCACGATCGATTGATGTTCTCCGATCGTCACAACGCCATTTGGAGTTGGGATCGCAACTTCGCTCGCTTCACCGTTGCGATACTCGCGGCTTGCGCGTTTGAAGGGTTGCTCCACTCTTAAAACTTGTTCAATCCAAGGGCTGGTTTCTTGAATTTGTAGGGGATCCATTGCCACGGTTTCGCCCACTAGCCCAATTACCACTTTATGCTTACCCACAATTTTCTCTGGGCTGAGTCCCCAACTGACAAATTCATCAGTGATACGGGCAATCTCGGCATCCGGAGAGCCGACCTTCATAACCACAATCATGTTAAAAAATCCTGCTGAATGTATTGATTCTGTCGCGTGCTGATCGAGCTAGAATCCGCCCTCATCAGCAGTGCATCTTTCATCGTAGCCCGATTAATTGCCTAATTTTCACCGCGCTGCTGCTTTTGTTGTGCCCGCGCTTCTTTCCAAGCTCCGCTCAAACGACTCACATTGGTTTTAAATTCGCTGAATCCAACGAGTCCGCCTTCTCGCTCTTCATCCCAAGATGCGGAAAGTAACCCGTAAGACAGTCCAATCACTCCGATCCCAAAGAACAGCATACTCAACAGCACGACGGCTACATTTGGCAGTTTATAGATGCCTTTCGTAACGATGAAATAGCTGAGCGCAAATGTGGCGATGCCAAGAGTGGTCGGGATGCCGCAGAAAAACGCCATCCGCCGCGCCATTCGTTTGCTCACGACTTCAGGAATGGGCGCTGGGGTTGGGGCAGAGGGTCGAGCGACTGGCTTCCTCGGCGAGGTCGGTCGCTTCTCGATTAAACCAGATTTTCCCGACGGCTTTGAATTCGCTTTCTTTTCGGGTTCGGGTTCGGGTTTAGCAGGTTTGGCTGCTTTCTTGCGTCCCGGCTCGAAGGGTAAGCGCTCTGATTTGGGATCAGGACTATTGGATTCGTCAGGCATGGATTTAACCCCGGATTCCGAGGCGACCGATGAGTTCACGGTAGTGTGCAGCATTGCCTTTTTGAATGTAAGCGAGCAGGCGCTTGCGCTGACCGATCATTTTCAAAAGTCCGGTGCGAGATGCGTGGTCTTTTTTGTTGCTCCGGAGGTGAAGGCTGAGTTTGTTGATCCGCTCGGTGAGGATTGCAACTTGCACATCAGCCGATCCGGTGTCGGTTTCGTGAACTTGATATTGGGTAATGATTTCTTGCTTGCGCTCTTGTACCAGTGCCATTACGGTGTCCTGAATTGCGATGAATACGGCAGTTTACAATATTATCACAGCTATTCGGGGTGGGGGAGCGATTTAGGAAAATTTTTAGGGGTGAAAGACTGGAGGTCGAGAGAGGGGCAGTTTTGCTCAATGACGATCGCGGCTGCAAAGTCATCGTGAATTGCGAGTGGCTGAAGGTGCCAATTTTGCGATCGCGCTTCGGCTGGGATCACCTTTAACTGTGCATTCTCAATCTCTAATTCTTTCAGTTTGGATAGCCCTGTTCCAATTGCTTTGAGAAAAGCCTCCTTGCACGTCCAATACTGAAAAAACAGCGCATGATCGGCTTGAATCGCTCTGTATTCTGAAGGCAAGAAGAATCGCTGCACAAGACTCTCCAAATCTTCAACGGGTCGAATGGCTTCGAGATCAATTCCGACGGCTCGATCGTAGGTCACGGCATATAAGGCTAAATGCTGCGAATGCGCTAGATTGAACTGAATGCGGCTTTGCGTGAGCGTCGGTTTCCCATGCGGGCTATATTCAAAGGTCAAAGACAGCGGATCGGTTTGCAAATACTGAGAAAGCAGCGATCGCAAAAATGATCGTCCCGCAACGAATCGATTGCGATGCTGCTCGAATTTAAAGCGATCGGCTCTCACTTGTTCATCTGCTGAGAGGAGATGCAGTTGAACTTCGTCTAGATTCACTTGCCAGATATGAACTTCAGAATCACCTAATTTCATGACACCGCAACTTGCTCAGCCGGAACAGAAGTCGATTCTTCGATCGTTGGCGGACGCAATGCCAAATAAATTAATGTGCCAAAGAATGGAACCAATGACAGAATTCTGAACGCATTAGAATCATTTAGACCTCGCCGCTGCATATCATCCTGCAACAAAATCGGAAACAGCACACACAATAGACAGAAATCCAAACTCATCACATGAATGAACCGACTCGTTTGCCACTGTTGAACAAAGTTATTCCAGTCGCCATTCGTCACACCGTAGAGGAATAGACCGATTCCACCGAGCGCGATCGCACTGCCTGTAATCCGAGAATCCAAAATTCTGAGCAGCCAGTTCTTCTGTCCTTGAAAGGTTGGACTCGGCTGACGAAAAATTAGATAAGGCAACAGTGCAAACGCTCCGACTCCAAATGATCCGAGGGTAAACAGCCATGCCGGAATTTTCTGCGATCGACCATCTAAGAAGGTAATACAGCTATACGCCATCGGCAGCACGCCCATAATATTGAATAATGCCACGATCAAGGGATTGACCCCGGCGATCTTTGCGGTTGAAAGATTGAGAATCAAATCTAGCGTCTCAGGCTTGTCAGGAGGCGCGAGCGTAAACGCATAGGCAACAAAACTGATCCACACCAAAGTCAACAGTTTTTTTTTGCTCATGACGATTACACTGAAAATTGCTGGGGTTCACTTTAATAAGCTTATGCCAGAACAAGATTGTGGAGTCATTTTAGTCACAGCAGGATCGAAAGCGCAGGCTGAAATGCTAGCTCGATCGCTGGTTTCTGCGAAGTTAGCTGCCTGTGTGACGCTTTTGCCTGTGCAGTCCGTTTACACTTGGCGAGACGAGATTCATCAGGAAGAAGAGTGGCAGCTAATGATCAAGTCAACGCTAGTAAATTTTGCGGATCTTGAAGCTAAGATCCGCGAACTTCATTCTTACGAAGTGCCTGAAATTATTGCACTCCCAATCGTTCAAGGTTCTCAACCTTATCTCCAGTGGATTTCTCAACAGGTTATTCCGCAATGATTCGAGATGCGATCGCAGCAGATTTGCCTGCAATTGTAGACATTTACAATCACGCTGTTGCGACAAAAACGATTACTGCCGATGTGGAACCTGTGACGATCGCAAGTCGGTTAGAGTGGTTTCGATCGCATTCTTCAGATCGCTATCCTTTATGGGTACTAGAGCGAGACGGTAAAATTGCTGGGTGGTTTGCATTTCGGATGTTTTATGGTCGAGAAGCGTATCGATCGACTGCTGAAATTAGCTTATACGTTGCTCCAGAATTTCATCGTCAAGGGGTTGGACAATCTCTGTTGACCTATGCGATCGCACAATCCCCAAAACTTGGAATTAAAACTTTACTAGGCATTGCTTTTGCCGAGAATGCACCCAGTGTTGAATTGTTGAAAAAATTCGGCTTTGAACAATGGGGATATCTGCCAGAGGTTGCTCGATCGTGGGAGTGCGATCGCGATGTCATTATCTTGGGACGTAAGATTTGATGTGACCTATCCTTGCTGTTGTGCATGGCTCTCAAATGTTGTAATCACGGGCGGAAATCCGAATGCGGAAGGCGTTTGGGATAAGCTGTAGTTGTTGAGCATGTTGAAGTGAGTCAAAGCGGAGTTGTTGCTATGCAGGTCGGTTTGAACTGTGCGCTGAGTGATGCCCATATTGATGCTGCTCAAGTAAGTAGTCAGCGTCAGATGTCGATCGCAATTGAAGCGATTCCTCGTCCATTCAGTCGAAATATTCCGCTCAACCTTTGTCTGGTTCTCGATCAGAGCGGATCGATGGAAGGTCGATCGCTCAATACGGTTAAGCAAGCCGCCGCAAAACTCATCGATCGCTTATCCCCAGGAGATCGACTCTCGATCGTCACATTTAATCACACTGCTAAAGTGCTTTTACCGAATCAAGTTGTCGATGATCCAGATCGCTTGAAGTCTGCTCTGAATATGCTTGAAGCAGCAGGTGGAACCGCGATCGACGAAGGAATTCGGATTGGTATTGAAGAAGTCGCAAAAGGGAAAAAAGATGCCGTTTCGCAAATGTTTCTCCTCACGGATGGGGAAAACGAACATGGCAATAACGATCGCTGTCTCAAACTCGCTCAAGTTGCAACCGGATACGGCTTATCAATTAATTCCCTCGGATTCGGTAGCTCCTGGAATCAAGACGTTTTAGAAAAAATTGCTGATGCAGGCGGTGGAGCGCTCTCTTATATTCAAGAACCCGATCAAGCTGTAGCAGAATTTGGACGATTGTTTGAGCGGGTGCAATCGATCGGGTTAACCAATGCCTTTTTACGCATCGTTTTATCGCCCGGAGTTCGGCTTGCAGAATTGAAACCGATGGCACAAGTCGCACCCGAAACAGTTGAATTACTCGTGCAGTATGAAGACAATTTGGTTGGAGTGCGACTGGGGGACTTGATGGTGGATTCGCCACGGGTGATTTTGGCGAATCTCTATGTCAGTCAATTGCCAGCAGGAAATAACACGATCGCTCAAATTCAAGTCAAATATGACGACCCCGCTTCAGGAGCATTAGCACTCGCCTCTGACACCTTCCCGGTTGAAATTGCCGCTCAAACTCAATACCAACCCGCTTTGAATTCTGAAGTACAGCAGCATATTCTCGCATTAGCAAAATATCGCCAAACGCAGATTGCAGAAACCAAATTGCAGCAAGGCGATCGACAAGGAGCCGTCACCATGCTACAAACTGCCGCGCAAACCGCTCTACAAATGGGCGATCACAATGCCGCAACCGTTCTGCAAAGTAATGCCACCCAACTCAGTTCAGGCGAGGAA
>JALOOO010000170.1 GCA_025454375.1 Leptolyngbya sp. Prado105
AATCGTGTCGTGAATCACGCCTGCGGGCAGTTTGTGAACTGGATTCGGCAGATTCTCATCCGAAAACATTGCCATCTGGCGCACCCCGAGCGACATCCGCACTTCAACTTCTTCAATCTCACCCAACCGACCTGCCGCAATCAGTTTCTCGATCGCTAAAATTGGCTGATTAAAGCGATAGTTCTGATCTTCGATCAGATATCGCTGATTGGCTTGAGCGATCGACCAAAGCGCTTTAAATTCCTCATAGGTCGGCGTGATCGGCTTCTCACAAATCACATGCGCGCCTGACTCTAAGCAATCCTTTGCGATCGGAGAATGCGTCTGAGGCGGCGTGAGAATATGCACAACATCGGGCTTTGCTTCGGCGAGTAACTGACGATAATCGGTATAAACTGCCTCCGCCTTAAATCGTTCAGCCGCATATCGCGCCGATATTTTTGATAAATCACAAACCCCAACTAGCTGCGCTCTTTCCGAGCGTTCCAAAAAACTCAAATGCTCTTTAGAAATCACGCCCGTTCCAATTACCGCAGCCCTTAAAGCCGTCGTCATGCCAATTCTCCACCAATCAACTAACAATTGATGGAACGCGACATCTTTTAGGAGCTTCTAAGTGACAGATTCTTTATACTCAATCAACGTCGCCTGCTGACCGCTTAGCTTTGTTGACCAGTAGTTGATTCTTCCAATCGATTCAGGAATCTTGCCTAACACACAGAACCCTGCATACGATCGCGCATCTGCCCTCGAATCTCCCCGACTGAGACGATCCCGATAAATCTTCCAATACAGCAATGGATAGCCCAAAAACGCCAGTAAACTTAGTCCCGACGTAAAATAAGCGAACCCAATTGCAAACAAGGGAAGCCCCAAGACCCAGCCCCAGTGCTTGCGATTTTCGCGCACCATATAGCGTTCTGGTGGTGCGCCATGTAAGTCTGACCAAGCCGCCATTGCCCAACCGCCTCGAATCGATCGCTTCCACCACTGCCGAAACTCAAGCATTGCGGCATCATGCAATGTCATGTCTACATCGATTCGCTCAATCTTCCAGCCTAATTTCCGTAAACGCACGCACATTTCCGGCTCTTCCCCTGCGATCAGCGCTTCGTTATACCCGCCCACTGCTTGAATTGCTTCCACCCGCATCAAAGCATCTCCCCCGCAGGCTTCTGCTTCTCCAACAGGTGTATTCCATTCCATGTCAGCTAAACGGTTATAAATCGATCGCTCTGGAAACCGTTCTCTTCGACGACCACAAACGATCGCCAATTTTGAATCTGCTTCCAACTTCACGATCGCAGACTCTACCCAACCCTCGACAAGCTCACAATCGCCATCGATAAACTGAACGTACTTCAAAGTTGGAAATTGCGCGATCAAATGACGAAATCCAGTATTCCGACCCCGCGCCATCGTAAACGGAATCGATAAGTCCAGGGTGACAACTTCAACCCCGATTGATTCCGCAAACGCAACACTGTCATCAATTGATCCTGAATCGACATAAACGATCGACACTCCATCAGGCATTTGAGCAACCAAAGACTCCAAGCATCGAACCAGCCGATCCCCTTCGTTTCTTCCGATCACTACCACCCCAATTTTTTCCATCATGCTCTGAGTCGCTCAATTTCGTTTGAATAACGATTCTAAGCTACACAAGCCATCGTGCAACCACCAGAACAATCTATAACTACCAGAATTTGGCAGATTGTTTCTCTATCTTCGGAGAGTTGACGCATTTTGTGTACTAAAAATCGCTTTTGATCACGGTCGAATGAGCATATGTCGAAAGATATGCACAAATCCAGATCGCTTGTAACAAAAAATCTTTAATAATAGAAATTAAATAGACTACCTCTGTACGCAATATCACTTCCATGTTTTTCAGCAATATTCCGAGTAATGTGACTATCTTTCATAAAGCCTTTATATTTCAGCAGCTTCTGCCAAAGAACTAAGAAGAGGTAGAAAAAAAAATTGCAAAACCTTAACTGGTTCTTATACTGGTTGCAAGTATCCCTACGTAGGTAGCTCTACGAGTTTTATGAAGATTGATGTGCCTAAAATCGCATATCTTGTGAATCAGTACCCGAAAGTCAGTCACAGTTTCATTCGGCGCGAAATTCACGGAGTTGAAGCCAGCGGTGTTCCAGTCGGTCGATATGCTATTCGTTCCTGCCATGCAGAGTTGGTCGATGAGGCAGATCAAAAAGAGCTTGCTCTGACCCGTACCGTTTTAGAGAGCGGCGGACTGACCCTGTTGAAAAGTTTGACTAAAGCGATCGTCACCCGTCCGCACAAAGTTCTCCAAGCGCTGAATCTGGCAGTGAAATTTGGCAGACGTTCCGATCGTGGGGTGCTGCGTCATTTGATTTACTTGGCTGAAGCTTGTGTCCTGAATGATTGGTTCGTTGAAGACGGCATCCAGCACCTTCACGCCCATTTTGGCACCAATTCCACGACTGTCGCGATGCTGTGTACAGCACTCGGCGGACCGACCTATAGCTTCACAATTCATGGCCCCGAAGAGTTTGACACCATTCAAGCTTTATCGATCGTCGAAAAGGTGCAACGTGCTTCCTTCGTCGTCACGGTCAGTTCTTTTAGTAAGAGCCAGCTTTATCGGTGGTGTGACCAGTCACAGTGGGACAAGATTAAGGTTATCCACTGTGGAGTCGATCGAGCTTTCTTCACAGAAGCCACTCCTGTTCCTTCAGAGCCAAGAATCGTCTGTGTCGGAAGGCTCTGTGAATCGAAAGGGCAACTCCTGCTAGTCGAAGCAATTAAACCGATTGTCGCCGCAGGCATTGCGATCAAACTGGTGCTGGTTGGAGATGGTCCCCTACGCCCGCAAATTGAAGCCATGATCGCAGAGAGCGGGCTGCAAGACCATGTTGAGATTACCGGCTGGGCAAGTGGTGAGACGGTGCGCGAGCAAATTTTAGCGGCGCGAGTTCTGGTACTTCCTAGCTTTGCCGAAGGGCTGCCTGTTGCCTTAATGGAGGCACTGGCCTTAAACCGCCCTGTGATTAGTACCTATATTGCAGGCATTCCTGAATTAGTCATTCCTAATAGCTGCGGTTGGCTGGTTCCCTCTGGCTCGATCGTAGAACTCACCGCAGCGATCAAAGAAGTGCTAGAACTTCCCTCCGAAGTCTTAGCCCAAATGGGACATGCTGGAGCCGAACGGGTCGCTCGGTATCACGATGCAGAGATCGAAGCGCGAAAGCTTGCCGATCTCTTCACCGAGACGGCAAAGCAACCTGTCGTTGAGACAGTTCTGACGGAAGCTCCAAGCATTGTCATTCCCCTCGCTCAATCTTCTCAATAGTTCAGTTTCTATCCCCATAGACGACAAGGAGCCTCAACCGTGACCGTAACCTCAGATTCACTTACCCTGTGGCAGCAAATTGTTGAAGACTGGAATGCTCACGGACGCGATTGGACGAAACCTGGATTTCGAGCCGTCGCAGTGTATCGTTTTGGCGTTTGGCGGATGGGAGTTCACCCACTCGCACTCCGCGCACCGCTCAGCATCCTCTATCGCATGTTGTTCCGCAGAGTTCGTAACAGGTATGGTATCGAGCTTCCCTACAGTGCGAAGTTAGGTCGTAGAGTAATCATCGAACACCAAGGCGCGATCGTCATCCACGGCAATTGTGAAATTGGCGATGACTGCATTATTCGCCAGGGCTGCACCTTAGGCAATCGCTATCTGGATCGCCCTGAAGATGCTCCAAAATTAGGCAATCGCGTCAATGTTGGCGCGGGTGCAAAGATCTTAGGTCAGGTCGTCATCTCCGATGATGCTTGTGTCGGAGCTAATGCAGTCGTATTGAAAGATATTGGCGCAGGAGAAACCGCGATCGGGATTCCTGCCAAGATTCTTAAGCGAGAGCCTACTTCTAAGATTGCAATTACTGCGGATGATGTCATGAGTCTAGAAGCAGCAATGGCAGCCCCAGCGGCTCCAGTCTCCGAGTAAATCGAACTATATAAGCATATTGGTACCTAGTAATAGAAGCCCGCTGAATGCGATTATTCCTTAAGATCGCCTCGGTGGGCTTTGCTTTGCACTGGGGTTGAATTAGGAAGCTTGACCGTTTGACTCCAAGCGATCGCAGGTTTTTCGGCAAAGTGCCAGACGATTGTACCAACTGCCAAGCAGACCGCAATACTTCCAAGCAAGCACAGAACATCAGTGAGTGCAGAAACCCCAAAAATCCTGTATCCCATAAAGAATACGACTCCCATAATCGGGGTATGAGTCAAGAACAAACTATACGACACATCTCCTAAAAATCTGAAAGCTGACCCCTTGAGCAAATCTGCTAGCTGCCCCGCTCGACCCACTTCTAACAGCAGTAACGCAACTCCAACGCTCATCAGGGTAAATCCTGCCTGATGGCTAATTCCCGCCCCAAACAGCGCACCACTGTAGGCATAGAACCAACCTCGATCGAACTTCTTCTGCCAGCACCAATGGGCAAACACCCCCAGTAGAAAGCTATAGAACAAGGGCAAAATAATTACTGATCGTCCTAATCCTGGTGCAAGTACAACGGGATAAACTGCTGCAAATAGCGCCATCGGCACAAATACAATCTTGTGTGCCATCGCTTCCGAGTATCTTCTCATTAGACCCTGTGCCACGCTCAACAGGGCACAGAGCAGTACATAAGACTGAATTTCTAACCCCAGCGTCCAGTAAACATCATTGAAGTTAGTGAATCCCACAAGTTCTTGGATGTACACCAGATGAGCGAGAAAGCGCTCGATCGAAACGACTTGCCCCATCGGTTCAAATGGTTGTCGCTTCGCATAAGCAGCCATCAGCGAGAACAGGAGCGTAATTACGATCGAGACATAGTAGGGTGGAGTCAATCGGATCAGACGGCGCAGGGCAAACTGCTGAAAATATGGGAGGTTGATAGTGGCATTTCTCAATGAATGTGCAATCACAAAGCCACTGAGAACAAAAAACACTGGAACGCCCAAGCTTCCCCATTGAAACATTGGCGCATCAATCCAATTTGGCAAGAGTCGTTCGAGGGAATCTAGCCTTTCCTCTAAGTGAGCATGAAACAGGACAACCCAGAGTGCAGCGAGTCCCCGTAAAGCATCAATGAAGTGGAATCGGATTTTTGGGGTAGAAATAGCGGAATGTGACATTTTCAGTAGTTTCACTGAGATTCAAAACAAATTAGCTTGAGAGTGTAGACAAGGACTCTAAATCTGAATGAGTAAAACTAGCTCTAAACCCTTGAAAAATTAACTCCTTTCTAAATATTTGTCTGAGCTAATTTTAGAGACATGATTCAAATTGTTGACCTAGAAATTACCATAGATCTGTGCAAAAACACACTTCTTGACCTGATATTTTAGGGTGACTAAGAAAAGTGCGATCGTCAAGATTTTCTCGCCGGGTTCGGTCAGATTGACAAAGCGATCTTAAGCCTACTTAGATTAAATAAAGACTACGTTTTTGGCAGAAATACCGAGAAAGAGGACTGAAATACGAAACAAGTTAACTGCAAAAGTATTGGGTATTACACAGTTGTAGAATAACGAATAATGCCTGCTAATATAGGAATTTTCGACAAAATACATCTGTAGATAGGTGACTAGAAATCTCGTCAAAAATGTCGCAAATTAGAGGTAGACTACTGGAGCAAAATCTTGATCTATTTCTGAATTATGTTTGGGTTCTATCTAATCTTTTATCCAGTTAATCAATCTGGAAAGATGTGGCATAAACTACTGAATCTTTTATAAATTTGTGGGGCAACTCATTAACTTAATTGACTGTCAATCTTTAAAGTGGTCATTTTAATTCTGCCTTTAGCTTGAACTCAATGTAGTGTCTAAATTATTCGCTCTAACTAATCCTCCGCAGCTATCTTCTTCTTCTTCTCTTTCTGGCATCATTTCAATGTATATTCTGCGCTGTTTCAGCCAAATGGCTGAGCAGGTTTTTCCGTAGTTGTACGGTTTCACATTCGGATAATCTCTTAATAGTCGCGTGAAGATTCAGTGAAGCGAGTAGACGCACCTCCGGCAAGCCACTTAGATTACGTACAGGGACACCTTCAGAGGTTAGGTAGAGCCTTTGCTCAAGCTCACTTCTCGAATGTGATTCTCAACTGGTATTTCAAAATTGCAAGTGGCGACGGGTGCAGATGAGCAGACCACCAGACATGGATAACGTCCACATCGGACAGATACATGCACAAGGGCTTTGGCTTCAGACCACTAGAGAGCCGTAGTAGAGATTTTTCGGGCAAAGTAATGAGACAGGTTCACCTTCTTAACATTGGAATCCATAACCTCACGATGATTGAGCTACTCGAAAAGCTGCGGCTGGGAGGGACAGTCTTTACACCCAACGTGGATCATCTCATGAAGTTGCAGCACGACCCCGAGTTCTATCGCGCCTACCAAGGTGTGGACTTCAAAGTTTGCGATAGTCGTGTTTTGGTTTACGCCTCATATTTCTTAGGCACCCCGGTTCAAGAAAAAATCTCTGGGTCCGATCTGTTTCCGGCTTTCTACACGTACTACCAAAACGACCCCAGCGTTAAAATCTTTTTGCTAGGAGCCGCTCCAGGAATTGCAGAAGCAGCCCGGACTCGGATCAACGATAAGGTTGGACGCAATATGGTAGTCGCCGCACATTCTCCTTCATTTGGATTCGAGAAAAATGAAGCAGAATGCCAAGCGATTATCGACCAGATCAATCGATCGGGTGCAACGGTCTTAGCGATTGGCGTTGGCGCACCCAAACAAGAGCTTTGGATCACAAAGTACAAAGACCAGCTTCCCAACGTGAAAACCTTTCTTGCGATCGGGGCAACGATTGATTTTGAAGCTGGAACCGTCCAACGTTCTCCGCGTTGGATGAGCGATGTGGGTCTGGAATGGTTGTTCCGGATTCTGTGTGAGCCGAAGCGCCTTTGGAAGCGGTATCTCATTCATGACTTGCCCTTCTTCTGGCTGATCCTCCAGCAGCGCTTCCGCAGCTACCGCAACCCTTGGGCATCTGAACCTGTCCCAAACTCGCGCAAAAAGTCACGATCGCTTATGAAAACCATTTAATTGTAAGGGGGACGACTGAATTGCCTTTTCGGATCTCTCGACATCAATCCCTTAATCTCACCTTTTTGAAGGCTAAGTTATGGCATAGTTATGAGAGAGATACTGACAAGGTAATCCGAACGCGATACCATCAAGCGGAAGTATACTGAAAAACGGCGCTCAGGGTTTTATCAAGTCCATATTTTTACGACTCACTTGTTCCGGGTTTGCATCTCAACCGACTCCTGTATGCCTCTCGTGCCGTTTCTAAGCGCCCTCAGCAGTTTTCGGCTTCGTGTGTCCCCCAGGTTATGAGTCCTTCAATCCTCAATTCCTCTTTATGACAAGCATGAAAATGGAGACCAAGCAATATTCTGAAGATTTCGATCTTCAAAACTATTGGCTCGTCCTGAAACGTCGTTGGTTAACCGCTGCTACCGTTTTGGCAGCCACAGTTGGACTCGTTGGACTTGCCACTTCGATGCAGCGTCCTAGCTTTGAAGCGAATGGGCGACTCTTAGTTCAATCCAACCGAACCACCTCCTTAACCGGAGTCGGCGAGAAGGTCGGAACACTCGAATCCCTGAAGCGAGAAGGCAATCCCCTCGATACCCAGGCAGTTGTGGTTACGTCTTACCCTGTTTTGCAGCGCGTGATCGACACACTGCAACTGAAAAATGCGAAGGGTCGCCCGATGGATCCCGAAGAACTCAGCAAGAAGCTCAAGGTTGAGGCAGTTCCGACGACTGACATCTTGAATCTGAAGTACAGCGACGATGATGCTGAGATGGCAGCCAATGTGGTCAACCAGATCATGAAAGCTTACATCGACAGCAACCTGAAAACCAACCAGGAAGAAGCGAATAAAGCGGGTCGATTCATCGAAAGCCAGCTACCCCGCGCCGAAGCGGAATTGCAGAAAGCGTCTGAGGAATTGCAGGTTTTCAGAACTCAGAATCAGATTGTTGACCTCGAACGCGAATCGGCTGCCAGCATCAACTCGATCGCAACCTTACAAGATCAGTTGAACCAGGCACGATCGCAGCTTGCTGATGTTTCTCGTCAAGAGCAAGTCGTCCGCGATCAGTTAGGGCTAGAAATTGGACAAGCGATCGATTTAGCGTCGTTGAGCCAATCCTCAGGGGTGCAAGAAGCCCTGAGCCAACTGCAACAGGTGCAAACCCGTTTAGTAACCGAGCAAGCCCGATTTAAGAACACCACTCCACAGATGCAGACCTTGCTGCAACAAGAGCGCGATTTAAACGCTTTACTGCAATCGCGAGTGAGCGAAGCTGTTGGGGCGAGTGTGCAGGTTGCCCCTGGCGCACTGCAAGTCGGCGACATCAAGCGGAAGTTAGCGGAAAGCCTAGCCACGCTGCAATCGCAAAAGCTAGGTTTAGAAGGTCGTGTTTCAACCTTAGCAGGACTCCAATCGAGCTTCCGCAATCGGATGGCTGTCACTCCTGCTCTTGTGAAACAGCAAGACGAATTGCAGCGCAAACAAGACTTAGCGAGAACTGCTTACGAGAATCTAACGGCTCGCTTACAAGAGATTCAAGTTGCAAGAAATCAGCAAGTTGGCAACGCACGAGTGCTGCAAAACGCGCTCGTTCCGACTCAGCCGACTGGACGGATGCGCTTAATTCTCTTAGCCGCAGGCTCAATGGTGGGCTTACTGCTTGGGGTAGCAGCAGCATTCTTCAGAGACATGATCGACAAGTCGCTGAAGACCGTCAAAGAAGCCGAAGCACAGTACGGCTATACCCTATTGGGCTTAGTGCCGAAGTTTGAAACGAGTGACACGCCGACGATCGTATCGCCGAGTGCGGACGATATTTCACCGCGTGTGATTGCGATGACTTCACCAAGATCGATGATCCATGAAGCCTATCAGATGCTGCAAGCGAATCTGAAGTTTATGAGTCTAGATAAGAAAGTGAAGACGATCGTGATCAGCAGTGCTGTCCCACGTGAAGGCAAGTCAGAAGTTGCCGCAAACTTAGCTGCGACGATGGCGCAGTCGGGTCGCAGGGTGTTGTTAGTGGATGCGGATATGCGCAATCCTTCACAGCATCACCTTTGGGGAATTGTGAACTCGGTGGGCTTGAGTAATGTCGTGGTCGATCAAAGCGAACTGCGTCACGCAGTGAAGCCGATCACTAGCAATCTCTCAATTTTGACCGCTGGAGTGATGCCTCCGAATCCCTTAGCAATTTTGGATTCTGAAGCAATGACGACCTTCCTGGAAACCATTGCTAAGGACTACGACTACGTTCTGTTTGACACGCCGCCCCTTGCGGGGACAGCTGATGCAGCTGTCTTGGGCAAAATGGCAGATGGCGTATTGATCGCAGTTCGTCCAGGAGTCGCAGATGCAGCGAGTATTGCGGCTGCAAAATCACTGCTCAATCGCTCCGAACCAAACATCTTAGGCTTAGTTGCCAACGGAGTGAATGTGCGTTACGAACCCGATAGCTACTTCTACTACACCAGCCCGCGTGAGCAGGTTGCGGAGCGAGGAGAAGGCGCTCGTTCAGTTCGGTCGCTACTGACCAAATAGTCTAAGGTTGCTGTAAAGAGGAATGACGCGATCGCAGTTTTTGCGATCGCGTTTTTTATAGTGAGTAAGAATATTCAACCATTCTATTCAGTCAACTTGCAGAAGATACATGTCCTAAGACACTGGCACAAATACGAAATTCATGAAATGATTGCTGCAAGTAATCAAACCGTAATAGTACGGATCATTTCTGTCTTGAGTCTATGTTGAATGCGTGTATTTTCGGGCTTGCTTTTATCTTTCTAGCACTCAGTTATTGGACATTCTTAGAGACGCTAAATGCTTTGCTATTTCGGGGCGATAAACGGTCTTATCCAGTAGATTCATCCGCTCGGGTTGCAATTTTAGTTCCCGCTCACAATGAAGAAATTGGGATTGCAGAGACATTAGCGACCTTAAATTTACAGAAGCGAGTCCAAGATCACATCATTGTTATTGCGGATAACTGCGTGGATGAAACAGCTACAATTTCACGATCGATGGGAGTAACCGTGCTAGAGCGGTTTGACTCAGTGCGATATGGCAAAGGATATGCCTTAGACTATGGAGTGCGTCACCTCGCGGTCAATCCACCGGATATCGTGCTAGTCATTGATGCAGACTGTCAGATTCAAGTAGGAACGATCGATGCACTCGTCAACACTGCAATGGCAACAAAGCGGGCAGTCCAAGCAACATATTTAATGAACAAACCCGTGCAGGCAACGGCGAAGCATTCTGTCGCAGCTTTCGCGTTTACGATGAAGAATTTAGTTAGACCCTTGGGACTGGCTCGAATGGGATTGCCCTGTTTGCTGATGGGGACGGGCATGGCGTTTCCCTGGCAAGCGATTCAAGCTGTGAACCTAGCCAGTGGGCATATCGTTGAAGACATGAAGCTGAGTGTCGATCTAACGATCGCAGGTTTTGCACCCGTCTACTGTCCAGAAGCGCGAGTGATTGGAGTGTTGCCTCAGAATAGTCACGCAGGTCAAACTCAACGGACGAGATGGGAGCATGGACATTTACAAGCGATCGTGGAGTATGTTCCTGTTTTAGTCAAAGCCGCGATCCAGAGACGAAAATTAGATGCGCTGGGCATTGCTTTAGAGTTGAGCGTACCGCCCCTGTCGTTATATGTGATGAGTTGGATTGCCATGAGTCTGATCTCAGTAGGCTGGGGTGTCCTGAGTGGGAACTGGCTAGCGGCAATGGTTGCGATCGCAGCGGGGGTTTGTCTTGTGACAACGATTTTGGGATCTTGGGCAAAATTTGGGCGAGAGGATCTGCCTATGCGGGAACTGATTGCGATTCCGCTGTATGTTCTGTGGAAGATTCCGATGTATTTGAAATTTGTAGTGCGCCCGCAGAAATCCTGGGTGCGGACTGAGCGAGATGCTCGTCCGGTTTCAGAGTAGCCCGGTGCGAAGAGTAGATTATTAGGAACTTTGGCAAAGAATTTTAGTCAGAGTTACAGTCGAAAACAGCGCATACAACGGGTATAGGAAGTCTCATAGTGAAGCGATTCGTCTCCCTGAAAACACTCTGTCATAGTTTAATCTGGGGTGCAGCCCTCGCACTTTCAGGCAGTGCCCCCAGTCTTGCCGCAGAACGGCTGAATTTGCGATTTGGACCGTTTGAGCAATCGATCGCGGTTTCTGACTTAGAGCAGTTTGCCGAGAGCGGCAGGGTACCTGCGTCGCTTCAGCTTTATTCTGCGATTTTGACTCCTGAATTTCGCAAAGCCTTGACGAGTCGGCTAGAGCTTGATCCAAATTTGGGGACTCGAATTGTCGAAGACTTATTGAAATCTCCTTCGG
>JALOOO010000014.1 GCA_025454375.1 Leptolyngbya sp. Prado105
TTGAAGCCATTGCTGGAAGTGGCGTTGAAGGAACTGTAAATCACCATCTGATTCAAATTGGAACCCAACGCTGGCTGAACGAATTAGGGATTGATACCACTTCAGTTCAAGCGGAAAAAGCTCGATTAGAGGCACTCGGAAAAACAGTGATTCTCATTGCTATCGATCGACAACTTCAAGGTCTGATGGGCATCTCTGACGCGCTGAAACCCTCTTCAATTCAAGCAATTCGATCATTGCAACGATTGGGACTTGAAGTAGTGATGCTAACCGGAGACAACCAGCAAACCGCAAATACGATCGCTTCTGAAGTCGGCATTCAAACCGTAATTGCTGAAGTTCGACCCGACCAAAAAGCGGCGACGATCGCAGCAATTCAGAGCGGTCAGATTGGCAAGACATCAACGACTCGAACAAAGTCACGCCGACACGCAAAATCGAAAATTGTGGCAATGGTTGGGGATGGCATTAATGATGCACCTGCTCTTGCTCAGGCGGATGTCGGAATCGCGATCGGGACTGGAACCGATGTGGCGATCGCAGCAAGTGACATTACTTTAATTTCTGGTGATCTGCAAAGCATTGTCACTGCCATTCAACTCAGTCGCGCTACCATTCGCAACATTCGGCAGAATCTGTTTTTTGCCTTTATCTACAACACGGTTGGAATTCCGATCGCCGCAGGCATTCTATTCCCCGTCTTTGGTTGGCTTCTTAATCCAATTATTGCAGGAGGCGCAATGGCATTGAGTTCGGTTTCTGTACTCACCAATGCACTGCGACTACGAAACTTCAAACCGAAAGCAACGGCATAAGGAGGCATCATGATCCGAAAACATTGGATGATTGGAAGTTTAGCGGGATTTGGATTGGTGCTGGGTGTTTCTAGTACCTCGATCGCACAAATGCCTCATGATCAAATGCAACCGTCTGAACCAACAACCAGCTTTCGCCGCATTGGTCAACCACTCTGGTCAAAGGGGGCTGTGACCGCTGGAGGTATCGGATTAATCGGGGTAGAGCTTTGGTGGTTTTTGTTCAGTAAATCTAAGTCGCGTAAAGCAGAGACTAATCAGGGAGTTCAACAGGCAACGATTACGGTTGATGGCGGCTACGAGCCGAATCGAGTCGTGGTTACGGTTGGGCAACCTGTACGATTGAGCTTCGATCGACGTGATCCCTCTAGCTGTCTCGAAGCGGTGCGAATTCCTGATTTTCACATTGCCAAAGATTTACCGCTCAATCAAGTGACCGCGATCGAATTCACTCCAACTGAACCTGGAGAATATGAGTTTACCTGCGGAATGAATATGTTTCGTGGCACGATCGAAGTACAGGGTCATTCCCAACCTGTTGAATCACCTCAAACTTTAGTTTCTCAACGGAGTTAATCATGATTGTTCAAGATGAGCCGAAACTGATCGGCGCGATTTCAAAGCAAAGCGGGCTTCCGGTGAAGACCATTCGATACTATGAGGAACTCGGATTACTCAAGACGATCGGACGAACTGAAGGCGGCTATCGATTGTTCCGCTCAGATACACTCTCTCGATTACATTTCATCAAACGCGCTCAAAGTCTTGGGTTAAGTTTGTCCGAGATCAAAGCTTTTTTAGAGGTTCGCGAGACAGGCGATTTCCCCTGTGTTCATGTCAGACAAACCCTCCAAGACAAGCTGAGTGACATCGATCGACAAATTCTAGAACTGCAACGATTAAAGCTAGAACTGACCGAACTCTTGAGCGATCCAACGGCTCAATCGATTGTGACTGAAACCATGATTTGTCCCATTCTTGAATCGGTCTAATTCTTGCTTTACCGGAGAAATTAACGGGCAGCTTGCGATCGTCGGTAAAGCTACCTTTGCTTTAACCTTGCGACTCAACCAGTAAGTTTCAAACTACTGCCTCAACTCGAAGTTCAGATGGCATGACAACGAACTCAAGCGCGTCGCATTTGCAGCTTTAGCTTCTGCTGCAAACTGTTCTGGGTTGGATTTGAGGACTGATGAATTCATTGGGCATCTAGCCCTAGATGCCCCAGTTCTGAATCAAGACAATGCTTTTCGCAATAGTTCAAGCTGCTCTGGTACGATGCGATAGTAAATCCAAGTGCCCCGTCGTTCTTTTTCCAGCAATCCCGCTTCATACATCACCTTGAGATGGTGACTAATCGTGGGCTGGGATAATCCCAATGGATCGACTAACTCGCAAGCACAGACTTCCTGGTTCGCCTGAGCCGCAATCAGACTCAGCATCTGTAATCGCGCAGGTTCCCCCAATACGCGAAACATTTCTGCAAGGACAATTGCTTCGTCCACTTTCAGTTGACGAGACAGTAAGCCAGAACAACACGCGATCGTCAGTTTAGAACTCTTCATACTTTTTATATTGACATACATCGATATGGATAGCCAAAATATTGATATCATCGATATTGATGTTTATCAATATAAAGGAGTCAAGTAGATGTCTCGTGTTCAACTTGCCTTAAATGTCAGTAATGTCGATGCGGCTGTTGCCTTCTACGCCAAGTTATTCAAAACCCAACCTGCCAAACAGCGTCCGGGGTACGCGAATTTTGCGATCGCGGAACCCCCTTTGAAACTCGTTTTGATTGAAAATCCGGCTGCGGCTGGCACGATGAATCATATTGGTGTTGAATTAGAATCCTCGGAGGAAGTGAGTGATGCGGTTCCTGCGGAGTTGCGCTTCGCGCAAAGCGCTTATTTCAAACAAACCGATCTCCCGATCCAGACCGAAAATCAAACAACCTGCTGCTATGCCCTGCAAGACAAGGTTTGGATTAAAGATACTGATGGTTTGCCTTGGGAGATATATACCGTGTTGAGCGATTCTGCAATCTTTGGAGAAGCGCCTACTGAATCGTCGGTTTGCTGTGGCTAGGTGCGAGTCTTTCAGGGCGATCGAGAAGTTATTGTCTCGAAGTTTCCCGATCGCTCTGAACGCATACTAAACTGAGAGTGCTAACCTCAGATCGTTTCGAGAAAAGTTGATGCCAAAAACTGTAGACCTTTCATCAAATATTATTGTTGCGGGTTTTCATGCACTGTCTGATCCGTTGCGCGTTCAGGTGTTGGATCTCTTGCGCGATCGTGAACTGTGCGTCTGTGATTTGTGCGAGAAGCTCGAAGTCAGCCAATCGAAGCTCTCCTTTCATCTCAAGGCGCTGAAGGAGACACAGCTTGTTCAGGCGAGACAAGAAGGACGCTGGATTTACTACAGCTTGAATCTGGCTCAATTCGTCGTGTTGGAACAATATTTGGCAGAATTTCGCCGTTTTAGCCCGATCCTGCCGACGCGGAAGTGTCGCGATGAAGAGTGATCCATCAAGTTTTTTACTTTTCTTAACGCCTGATGTTTTGTAGAACACTTGAAAATATCAAATTTATTTGAAATGATGAGTGCATTCCTCACTGAATCATTAAGTGAGATACACTATGACACTTCAAACCTCCATTCCCTTCAAACGACTGCTAAGTACGTGCATTTTGATGACCTGTGGTATCGCAGGGTGTACGACCTCGAACCCAGCAACCGACTCCACTCAATCCCAGGCGGCAACTGCTCCCCAAGAAGTGAAGAATCCGGTTGTTCCTTCTTACCCTGGTATCAGAATTGATGGATCGAGTACGGTGTTTCCGATTTCTGAATTGATGGTGAAGCAGTACCGTCAAGCCGAAGGCGATAAAGCAGGCACGATCGACATTCAATTCTCTGGAACAGGTGGCGGTTTCAAGAAATTCTGTGCGGGTGAAACTGATATCAACAATGCGTCTCGTCCAATTCTCAAGGAAGAAATGGAAGCTTGCGGAAAAGTAGGCGTTCGCTTCTATGAGCTACCGATCGCCTTTGATGCGCTGACGCTGGTTGTAAATCCTCGAAACACCTGGGCAAAGGATATCACCGTTGCCGAACTGAAGAAAATTTGGGAACCTGCCGCCCAAGGTAAGATCACCAATTGGAAGCAAGTTCGAGACTCTTATCCTGATCGACCGCTGAAGCTTTATGGGGCTGGCAAAGATTCTGGAACATTTGATTACTTCAATGAAGTAACGACCGGGAAGCCAAAAGAAAGCCGAACGGATTACACTGCCAGCGAAGACGATAATGAGCTAGTTGCAGGGGTGCTGAAAGACCCGAATGCGCTGGGATATTTTGGGCTTTCGTACTACGAAGCAAAGCAAAACGAACTCAAAGCGTTAGCCGTGGATGATGGCAAAGGTCGGGGCGCGATTCTGCCGTCGAGAGAAACGGTTGAGAAAGCGCAATATCGCCCGTTTTCTCGTCCCTTGTTCATTTACGTCAACATCACTGCTGCCCAACGTAAACCGGAACTGCAAGCATTCGTTGAGTACTATCTCAAGAATGCGAAACAGTTAGTGACCCAGGTGGGGTACATTCCGCTACCCGATGAAGGCTATCAATTGACGACTCTACATTTTTATCAAGGCAAAGTGGGAACGGTATTTGAGGGCGTTCCTCAGCCTGATTTGACGATCGCTGAACTGCTGCGGAAGCAAGCGGTATTTTAGCAGTTCAGTTTAGCAAGATGGCGATCGCGTCATCGATCGCCATGTCAGAAATACCAAAAGAATGCAACAAATTTTTTAGATACGATTTTCTAAAAATTTGCCGTATTCGACTATTGCAATGGTTTAATTCAAGGCTTATTCTTAATTAAGTTGAAATGAGCCGCAATTTCTCAAGGTAAAGCACATGACTGTACGGGTTGGAATCAACGGATTCGGGCGAATTGGACGGCTAGATTTTCGCGCTGCATGGGGTTGGTCTGAATTTGAGTTTGTTCACATCAATGAAATCAAAGGTGGAGCAGAAACCGCCGCTCATTTGCTGAAGTTTGATTCGGTGCATGGACGTTGGACTCCAGAGGTAGAAGCCGGAGACGATCCTTCGGAGCTTGGCAAAGCCAATCGCATCTCGATCGACGGTAAACCTGTAACATTTAGCGAATACGCTAAACCCGGTGACGTGCCTTGGGAAGATTATGGCGTTGATATTGTGCTGGAATGTTCTGGCAAGTTTCGCACCCCGGAAACGCTTGATCCTTATTTCAAGCGTGGTGTGAAAAAGGTGATTGTGGCGGCTCCTGTCAAACAAGAAGCGCTCAATATTGTGATGGGCATTAATGACCATCTGTATCAGCCTAACGAGCATCATTTACTCACGGCTGCATCCTGTACAACCAATTGCCTTGCGCCTGTAGTGAAAGTGATTCATGAAGGACTTGGCATTAAGCACGGCATCATTACGACGATTCATGACAATACGAATACTCAAACGATCGTTGATGCTCCGCATAAAGATCTCCGTCGTGCGAGAGCAACTAGCTTGTCGCTGATTCCAACTACAACCGGATCAGCAACCGCGATCGGGCTAATCTATCCCGAACTCAATGGCAAGCTGAATGGGTTAGCCGTTCGAGTGCCATTATTGAATGCTTCACTCACAGATTGCGTGTTTGAAGTTGAGCGATCGACCACTGTTGAAGAAGTCAATCAACTGCTAAAAGCAGCCTCGGAAGGCGCGTTAAAAGGCATCTTGGGCTATGAAGAACGCCCGTTAGTATCAATTGACTACAAAGACGATCCTCGCTCCTCGATCATTGATGCCCTATCCACAATGGTTGTTGATCAAACCCAGGTGAAAATTCTCGCTTGGTACGACAACGAATGGGGCTACTCGAATCGCATGGTTGAACTCGCTCGAAAAGTTGCCCTTAGCCTGAACTAACCCTATGTCTTCTACCACGGCTTCTAGTGCCAATCTCAAAAACTACATTCTTGTCACGCTTGCGTATTGGGGCTTCACGATTACCGATGGTGCGCTCAGACTTTTGGTGCTGCTTTACTTCTACGAAATTGGGTACTCACCCTTACAGGTTGCCTCTCTGTTTCTGTTTTACGAAATCTTTGGTGTTGTCACCAATTTTTTCGGCGGTTGGATTGGGTCGCGGCTGGGATTGAAAGTAACCCTATATGCCGGAATTGGGCTGCAAATCTTTGCGCTGATCATGTTGTCATTCCTCGATCGCAACTGGGCGCAGTGGTTTGCAGTTGGCTTCGTCATGGTGTCTCAAGCGTTTTCGGGCATTGCAAAAGACTTGACTAAACTGAGTTCCAAGAGCGCAATTCGGTTAGTTGTGCCGCAAGACGCTCAATCCTCATTGTTCAAATGGGTGGCAATTTTAACGGGATCAAAGAATGCTCTAAAAGGATTGGGCTTTTTCTTAGGAGCCGCATTACTCGCTTCGATCGGCTTTGTGCATTCATTGTGGTTGATGGCAGGTGGACTGTTTCTGTTGATGTTCACCGGACTGCTGCTGCCAAGTGGCATGGGCAAAATTAAGGGAAAGGTAAAGTTCACGCAGCTATTTTCCAAAAGTCGCGAAATCAACATTCTTTCTGCCGCACGATTCTTTCTGTTTGGTTCTCGTGATGTTTGGTTTGTCGTGGGACTGCCTGTGTTTCTGCGCGGACCGCTCGGCTGGTCATTCTACCAGGTCGGCGGATTTATGGCGCTTTGGGTGATCGGCTACGGCATCATTCAATCTTCTGCACCAACCTTGATTAAACGATTCGGATCGGGTCGTCCGCCGTCAACTAGCACGATTCGATTTTGGACATTTACGTTAACAATCATTCCTGCCCTGATTGCGATCGCGCTTACCGCTGGGGTAAATCCAAACTACGCGATCGTTGGTGGATTAATGCTATTTGGTGTGGTCTTTGCTTTTAATTCAGCGGTTCACTCGTACTTAGTTCTTGCCTACACCGATGATGACAAAGTGGCGTTAAACGTCGGATTTTACTACATGGCAAACTCTGGTGGACGGTTAGCAGGAACCGTTTTGTCCGGCTTGGTTTATCAATGGTTTGGGCTGATTGGTTGCTTGTGGACTTCAGCCGTATTTGTGTTAGCGGCTGCATTAATTTCTCTGAAGTTACCCACACCACAGCCGAGTAAAGCGATTGCTTGGAAAGCAAAGGACGGAGATTAATGAGTAGCAATCATCGATCAATCAAAACTGCTCCAGTACAGGCGGGAAGTGATTTGAGCTTTTTTGAAAAATACCTAACCCTTTGGGTGTTTTTGTGCATTGGCATTGGCATTGGATTAGGGCGGCTGTTTCCATCTATTGCCATAACGCTAGATGCAATGAGCATTTATCAGGTGTCGATTCCGATCGCGATCTGTCTGTTTTTCATGATGTACCCGATCATGGTGAAAATTGACTTCTCGCAAGCAAAGCAAGCCGTCCGCGCTCCGAAACCTGTCATCCTGACACTGGTAGTGAACTGGCTGATCAAGCCGTTTACGATGGTGGCATTTGCTCAAGCATTCCTGGGTGGTGTGTTTCGTCCTCTGATTGGAGGAACGGAGATGATTCGTGGGACTGAAGTTGCACTCTTCAATTCCTACATTGCGGGAACGATTTTGCTAGGGATTGCACCCTGTACAGCAATGGTCTTGATGTGGGGCTACCTCTCTTATGGCAATCAAGGACATACCTTGGTAATGGTAGCAGTGAACTCTCTCGCGATGCTGTTTTTGTATGCACCGTTGGGACGTTGGTTGCTGGCTGCGAACGATCTCGTCGTGCCTTGGCAAACGATCGCGCTCTCGGTTGCGATCTATGTCGGTTTACCCTTGATCGCTGGCATCTATTCTCGCCATTGGATTTTGCAACACAAAGGACGCGCTTGGTTTGAGCAAAAATTCCTCAAGTACCTCAATCCCGTTGCTATTTCTGCGCTATTGATTACCTTGATTCTGTTGTTTGCCTTCAAAGGAGAACTGATTGTGAACAATCCCTTGCACATTCTATTGATTGCAGTTCCGTTGTTTTTGCAAACGAACTTTATTTTTCTCATTTCGTATGTAGCGGCGTTGAAACTGAGATTGTCTTATGAAGATGCGGCTCCGGCAGCGTTGATTGGAGCAAGTAATCATTTTGAGGTTGCGATCGCTACTGCTATCGTTCTATTTGGCTTGAACTCTGGAGCGGCACTCGCAACTGTGGTGGGTGTCTTGATCGAAGTCCCGGTCATGCTGATGCTAGTCGAAGTCTGTAAACGAACCGCCGCCTGGTTTCCTCGCGAACCCGAAAAAGCAACGCTATTCGATCCACGCTGTATTTCATCTCGTCACTAACTGCGATGGCTTCTTGATCATGGTTAATGATCGCCCTAACGGAGGCTCAATGGCATGGAGCAACAAATTGTTCAGCCGATTCAACACAGTCTATGGTGGGTAATTCCGACTCAACTTGCGGGCGTTCGGAAACCCACAGCCCAAGAATTAGACGATTTACGTCTCCTTGGAATTGGTGCGATCGTATCTGTGATGGATGATCCTGCAAATCTCGATTTGTACCAACAAGCTGAAATCCCCTATCTCTGGTTGCCCATACAAGGCGGCACTGCGCCGAGCCTCGAACAGATTGGAGAGCTTCAGCAGTTTGTCGAGCTTCAAAATTGTTTGGGGCGTGGGGTTGCGGTTCATTGTACGAACGGCAGACGACGTACTGGAACGATGCTGGCGGCTTACTTAATTCGGACGGGTTCCACTTACGAAGAGGCTCTCCAAACGCTTCAGCTTGCTAATCCTGACCTTGAACTACGAGAAGCTCAAACCACCTTTCTCCAGGCGTTAGCAGAGGCATCTCCATGACGCATCTTGTGATTATTGGTGGAAGCGATGCGGGAATCAGTGCGGCACTCCGAGCAAAAGAACTTGATCCCAGTGTTGATGTTACCGTTGTCGTTGCCGATGCGTTTCCCAATTACAGCGTTTGTGGGTTGCCGTTTCTCTTTAGTGGAGAAGTGAAGGATTGGCGACAACTGGCGCATCGAACAGTCGAGGAACTTACCGCTACAGACATTCGTTTACTGCTGGAACACACGGCACAACAGATTAATCCATCACAAAGAACCGTTCAAATTCTCGACTCAACTGGACAATCGCATCTCTTCCACTACGATCGCTTAATCATTGCCACCGGAGCAACTCCGATTCGTCCAAAGATTGAAGGCATTGATGCACCGGGAGTTTACTACTTACGATCGATGGCAGATAGTTTTGCGCTTGAGCATCATCTCACACATCGTAAACCTCTTTCTGCGGTTATTGTGGGTGGCGGCTATATCGGACTCGAAATGGCAGATGCACTAACTCTGCGTGGATTAGCCGTAATGGTGCTGGATCGCTCTGAGAATATTCTGAAAACGGTTGATTCTCCACTAAGTTGGATTGTCAGTGCAGAACTTCAGCGTCATCGAGTTGAGGTTGTTCCCAATGTTTCCGTTGAAAAAATCATCTCAGATGGCAAAAATCTAACTGTCTTCGGCTCTCCAAACTTTCAAGAATTAACGAGCTTGGTGCTGATCGCAACTGGGATTCAACCAGAAACCACACTTGCTCATACCGCAGGCATCAAGACAGGGAAACATGGAGCCATTCAAGTCAATCGTCGAATGGAAACCAATATTCCAGGAATTTATGCGGCTGGCGATTGTGTTGAAACCTATCATCGATTGCTACCTCAGCCAACTTATTTACCTCTTGGTACGATCGCACACAAACAGGGGCGAATTGCAGGAGCAAATGCAGTTGGCTACGAGCAAGAATTTGCTGGATCACTCGGAACGCAAGTGCTGAAGGTTTTCGATCTAGCGATCGCTCGCACCGGATTGCTAGAACCTGAAGCCCTAGATACTGGCTATCAACCGCTTACCATCGAAACAGAAGCTTGGGATCACAAAGCATACTATCCGGGAGCGCATAAGTTGCGAATCCGAGTCACCGGAGATCAACGCGACGGGCGACTATTAGGAGCGCAAATCATCGGACACTATCAAGCCGAAGTTGCCAAACGCATCGATATTTTTGCAACGGCGTTATTTCATGAGATGACGATCGCCCAACTCAGCGATCTGAATTTGAGTTACACCCCTCCGTTCGGAAGTCCGTGGGATGTGGTGCAAGTTGCAGCACAAGCCTGGGAGCAATCAAGATCTGAACGAACCCATGACTTGTGAAGCAGACTATATCGAAGTTCCCTTGACCCACGAAGCGCACCAGTGGGCAGAACAATTCGCTGCTGAACAAGCGCCCGTTGGCAAAGGAAAACAAGTTTATCTCAATACCCTCGCAGTTTGTGCAGTTCGGGACTATCTCAAGTGGCTCTCCATTCCCACCGATTTTACTCAAGGCGATTGTTGGCATCCTGGATTACGAGCGAAGTTTGACATTGCAGATTTAGTTGTGCCGCAGGTTGGCAAAGTCGAATGTCGATCGCTGTTGCCCGACCAAACCCGCTTCACCTTGCCATCTGAAGTGAGACGCGATCGACTCGGCTATGTCACCGTACAATTTGGCGAGACGGTTGATTTTGCTAGATTGTTAGGGTTTCCGACTATTGAGGCTTTAACCTTCGTAGAACTCTCGACGCTGAATGTGCATCCTCTAGAACAATTAATCGACGCACTTCACCTGTAGCAATTCGCCCAAATTCCAGTAAAAACCTTACAATTTCCGATCTATCACTTGCCTTGATGCACAATCTAGGAATCGCATCTCCTCGAATCTGGAGCTTTGAGTCATGAATATGATGTTAGCGATTGCGTTTATCGCGGCTGCCCTAGCAGCTTTCTGGCAAGCCTACGAAGTTTTGTTTGAGCGGAATCGTCTCTGGCTAGAGGAAGCCGAACGCTTACAAGCTCAAGGAGAACAGCCTCAGCGCACTCGTGCTTGGGATCAAGAGCAAAAACGACAATCGCTGTGGTGGATCATTGGTGGTGTTAGTAGTTTGGTGTTCGGAATTTTGCTGTTAGCGATTTAGCATTGACAGCGATCGACTCGCTCCGTCTCTATGGAAAACGACAGTTCTGAATGCCTGGAATATCGAAGACAACTCGATCGAAGCGAATGGGCAACCCCAAACAGTCAAGATAGGTATCACAAACGTCACACTTGAAGGCAGGGCAAGAGTCTAAAGCTTGCCCATCCACTAAGCAGATCCCAACCGCGACTACTTCAGCACCGCACCAGGGGCACAGACCCGTAATGGGCTTCACGTCTTTTGCCGTCATACTGGACTCCGACTCAGACTGCTAGAGATGCTTCAAGATGGCATGATTCGGCAGAAAGTTCAAGCCTTGAGTTCTGAACGCTTCTTCCTGTTGAGCAAGGTCAGTTCATGCGCTACAACGGTAGAACGCAAGACGTTGTTCTAAAGTGCCTGTATGTAGCTCAAACAGGTGATTATCGTAATCGTAGAAGTAAATCGATTGCCCCTCCTCAGCAAATCGACTTCGCCCTTTCTGCATATCAATGCCTAGTGCCCGGACTCGATCTATGTAAGCATCAAAGTCTGTCACTGAAATTTTGAATGCAATGTGGTTATAACTTCTTTCTAGCAATGAATCGCCCTCCATAATCGCAATCCATAGCTGATTGATCAGAAAGAATTTTTCGCGTGAGATTGAGAACGTTTTGTCACCGCTTGAATACACTTCCTCAGCCCCAAAGACGTGCTTGAGAAAATGAGATGTTTGCTGTAAATCACGAACAATCAGGGTGATATGGCTTAATCCTTCAATCATGTTCGGCTACTGAGCAGTCCCAATCGACTGACTCACAATTCTTGCCGCTTGCTTTGCAGTTTCCTCTTTGCGTTCACTATAGCGATCAGTTAAGTAATCCACTTTGTCCCGTAACAGCACTGTGAATTTGTACAGTTCTTCCATCACATCAACGACGCGATCGCGGTAGGACGAATCTTTCATCGTGCCGTCTTCGTTGAACTCTTGATAGGCTTTCGCGACCGAAGATTGATTTGGAATCGTAAACATTCGCATCCACCGACCTAAAACACGCAGGGTATTGACTGCGTTGAAAGACTGCGATCCCCCGCAAACTTGCATGACGGCTAAGGTTTTTCCTTGCGTCGGTCGAACTGCACCGATACTGAGCGGAATCCAATCAATTTGCATCTTCAGCAAGCCACTCACATTGCCGTGCATTTCAGGGCTAGACCAGACTTGCCCCTCTGACCACTGCACTAATTCTCGTAATTCTTGCACTTTGGGATGCGTATCAGGAACGCTACCAGGCAACGGCAAATGATGAGGATGGAAGAACTTGACTTCTGCACCCATTTCTTCGATGATTCGTGCCGCTTCTTCAGCGAGTAAACGGCTGTACGATCGCTCCCGCAACGAACCATACAAGAATAGAATTTTGGGCTTGTGATCAAAACTCATACATTATCCTCTCGTGAAGTGTCTACCCACAACTGCCGGATTGCTTATCGCACCAAACGCCAGGATCGGCTTTGCAACAGTCCTCAGTCAAAAAAGCCAGCAATGCTTCCGTACCTTGCCAATCGATCGCGTAAAACACCTGTCGCTGCACTCGCCACGATCGCACTAATGCCGCCTGTTCGAGTTGAGCCAAATGCCGCGACAGCGTAGAAGGGTTCGCTTCTAGTCGTGAAGCAATTTCTCCCGCAGGGAGTCCATTCGGTCCCGTGCGAACGAGAAGACGATATAACTCCAGTCGCGTCTCCTGAGCTAAAGCTGAAAGTGCATCAATAGCATCTTTGATTTCCATCATTAGACAATACTACAATTGCACAAATATGCAAATGTTAGATTTGCACTAGATAGCTCATAATTTTTGTACGATCGCGGATCTCGTAAAGCATCCAGCGCCACGATAATGCCTAAGATCCATACTGCGTAGTAAGCAACTTGTTTAATCAGATTTTCGATTGTCAAGTCTTCTACAATGTGTCGAAACACTAAACGCATTAGCCAGCGTACAAATGTTGCGATTGCCCAAAATAGACCAATCACCAAAAGAGAAGCGATCGCACGAGGCACGATCGTAATTGCAGATCCGATCGCTTGTGACCATTGAGTTGCCAACGCATCGACTGTCGTTAAATTGTCTTGAGCATCGGTTTGAGTCACGGTAACGATCGGAACTCCAGCGATCGTAATAACTCGTTGAGTTTTATCGCGACCGGGTTCAATCCGAGGAGCAGAAATTGCGGTTGGATTTTCTAGAAGCCGATTCATCCGTCGCTCAATTTGTCTAGCTCTTGCGGTTGCGTCTGTATTCTCAACCGCGCTAACCCGAAATAGCGTGCTTCCATCTAAACAAACAGTCGATCGTTCATTTGCACGATCGAGCGATTCAGTTCAATCGAAGCTCAAAGCGACGGAAAGCCTGGGGAAATTTGGCAATTGTCAAGCGTCTAATCTTACCAAAGTTGCCTACATCTCAACTGCATCCTGATTCCACAGAGCATCAGTTAAGATTTACCACTCGGCTGTTTGAACCAGATATCTACAAACTTTGGCTGCAATTTGAGCGAAATGGTGAACGGCTACTCGCTGATTTCTGGCTAGATTTTGATTCTCTAAAGTCTTACTAGCAAGCATTCATTGTTCAAATTCACTCTCAACACTTGAAATAGAAAACAAAAAACAATCATTTAGCGATATTTGGGATTTTCAAGCACTATCGAACTGCTATGAATGGCGACGCTCATTCTTGCTCATCAGCTTTTTCTAATTTCACTTCGCGCCGCCCGACCGCTTCAATCAAATCAGAGCGTGATTTGTAGCCTAACTCTTTCGCGATCGCATCTAATCCTTCCCAAGCAGAAGGACTCACCATCACGTTATGGCGTTCTTTAATTTCATCTCGATCGGCAGGAACGCCTTTAACTCTGGGCATTAGGTCATGATGTGCGGGCTGATTCATATTCACATACACACGCTTTCGTAGGTATCCACACACTTTAGATCAGCATTTACAGAAGAGAATAAATATACACATCTTTTCAGAAGATCTGTTGACTCATCCTTGAAAATGTGTGTATGCTTTCAGAGTGATAGAACCTCAAGAAGTCTCAGAAACTCTAGCCTGACGCAAGAGTTATGGCACTTTACAGAGCTTCTATGCCGGAAGCGCTTCTAGGGATTCCAAAACTAAATCATCACGGCTGCAAATCGATCGACTTGCAGCAACTTTTGTACTGCTGTTCATCCTTACAGAACGGTTTATGAGTATGAAAAACTTACTTCCGAATCTGGCTAAACTGCTGCCTAAAGTGAGTATTGCAATCATCGGAGCAAGTCTTGTAGTTGGCTATGTTTCGACGCTACGGAGTGCGATGGCATTCGATTTAGGAGCCTGGATGCGGGACGCAATTAATGATCAATATCGAGAGCTGACTGCTCCGGATAAACCTGCTCAACAAATTCAGCGACGGATTGAAACATGGCAACGCGATCAATGCTCACCTCCTGTACCCACTCAATCTGCACCTGCACAATCGGTGTTACCCAATGATCGACTGGTACGAGTTGGTGATGATGGAAGCGGACTGAGCGATCCACTTGCGATCGAATTGTTCAAGATTAAACCTGGTACTCCAGGTCGGGTTGTCCTCCAGCGCGTCGGCTATCCCAATTCATCGAGCCAGAAAATGATGTCGGACTATTACGACACGGCAAATGGCAGAATCGCTGTCAAATACAGGCGGCAGAACAAAGTATCGCGGGTTGTGTCTGTGGAATTTGTACCATGAAACAACTTTTCTTATTCAGCTTAATTTTTCTCGTCTCGTGCGAGCGAAATGAGTTCACGATTCCTGCTCCCGCGTTTCCCAATGGTGGAAGCGGAGGATACTCGGCTCCGAGTCGCCCAGTTCCGACTCCGAAAGCTCCACCTGCAACTCATCAACACCCAATGATGCAAGATCCAGAGAATGTGTTTGATGAAAATATTACCGTTTATGCAGATTCGGCAATCCAGGCACAGCGAAAATGTGAGAATGTCGCACACGCTAGAAGTCAGGGGGCAATTGTGCAATGTCTCGGATGTCGTAGAATGACCAAAACGACTGGACGGTATAGTTGTACGATTCGGATAGAAGCATTCGGAGGGGAGCCGCGATGAGCGAACGATTTGATTCACTTAGAACTCAACCTGGAGAATTCCGCGTTGCGCTCTGTTTGACGCAATTAGGCGATCGAGCGTTTGAAACTCTGAAGCTTTCTGAATCATTAGGATTTGACGCACCAAAGTTTACCAGTGATGCAACGGGAGCGGTTTGGGCGATCGTGCTGCAACAATTTCACGCTTACGAAGCTGATCCGATGGTCGTAGTTGATCCGTGGGATGACCAACTCTCGCAACTCTGGCAGGCGTGTGAACCCGACGCGGAATTAGCGATCGTCATCAGCCACAACTTTGAGGCGTATCAGTTTGACGCAGCATAGGAGTAGCGTCAGCGATGTCAGCAAGAGCTTCACAATCCGACTCATGCGACTTGAAGAAATCGCGATCGCAGCGCGTTCTTGCAGCGACGGATTGCTCAACCTCAAAGTGTTACTCTCGCTTGTTGGCAGAACCAGCAGCTTATGGGCTATGGCGTGATCAGAGCGTGCTGTTCTGGATACAAAATTGATCCATTGTTTGCAGATCACGAAAAAATTGCAGGAGAATTGTTTTTAGCGCTAAAGACGAAAGCAGCAATCAACGAACCTGTCTACTTGGATGTACCAGAGACCAGCCCATTCGCGCTTCGTTTGGCGGAAAAGAATGGGATGACTCCGGTTTTTGAGACAGCGCGGGTGTACTTGGGGAAACCATCTATATTTCCAAGCGATCGCTGGTTTGGAGTAACGACATTCGAGCTTGGCTAATCACCGTGATTTAGGGTGACTTCTCTTGATCTGAATCGTAGTGAATTAATTCGCAACCCGAAAAGGTTTGAACTGATCCATCTTCAAACTTTACCCTGTACTGAACTGCTACAACTTGTCCGATCTGTCCGGTTCGAGTTTGAACAACGCAGCCTTCTGGAAAAGAAACGACGGTTTCAGAGGAACTATCGTTTTGCTGTTCAGGAGTTGCTTGGGAACTTGATGTCGGATTCTGTTGCTGTTTTTGCTTGGCTCGGTATTCCGCTTGTTTTTTGCGCTTGTATTCTCGTCGAGCTTCCGCATTTTCGGATTCAAACTTTTGAGATGCTCGTTTTCGCGCTGCTACACCCTTCTCGGTTTCAGCGTAGTTTTTTTGCGATCGACGTTGTGCTGCCTTCCCTTTTTCGGTGGAGCGGTAGCGATCGATCGCGGTTTCCGTAGCTTCCTTTGACATCTCAGGTTCGTCCATGAAACTGCCTATATCTCTATTGTCACTGTACTGCTGAATCTGGGAAGTCGCACAAAGACCAGTGAATTGTGCCAGTTTCTTTGCCCAAACTGTTGACAATATAGATATAGTTGTAGACAATATAGATATAAACGAATCGGACACCGGAAGCCAAGAAGTACGGGGAACCTGCTGAACCCGCAGAACTGGTGATGAACGCTGCAAGGCTATAACCCAGCCGTTACGAAATTCATTTGTTCAAAATTCTGTAAACACAAGAGAACGCCCGACTTGCAATCACAGCGCTCTCTTGACTCACAAGGAGTACATCAAATTATGGCATTCATTGATGATTGTTTGGCAGATGAGCGCGACCAACGCGAGGCTAAAACTCGCGATGCGCTCTACGATCGCTATCTCCAAGGTGCAAACGATGCTGCCTTTGCTCAGTTGCCGCAGTATCAAGACGAAGTGTATTTGGAGGGTTATCTGACCAAACTGAAGCAGTTGCCCAAAGACGAGGACGGACGCATCAAGCATTATTCTCCGACTCAACACTTTGCTTTTGGATACGTTGATACACCGAATCCAGCTTACTACAACGACGATTTCTAAACCTCGTTCATCAGGGTTGGGGTGCAATCCTCGACCCTTTCTTTTTGGAGAGTTTGACAATGACATTCGATTACAATGGTCAATCTGCACAGATGGGACTAACACTAGAGCGACCCGTGCAAGAGCTTACTCAAGAAGCTGCGGATGAGTTTGATGCGCCTGAGTTTGAAGGTGAATATGAGTCGCTGCCTTATCTGCAAATGCTCAATCACCAAAGCCCTGAGCAATCTGGCTTCTTCATCACTCAAGAGAATGCTGAGGCGGTAGGGTTTGCTGATTCTGCTGGGGAATGGTTATCACACACGACGACTTTCGCAAGTGGAACAACAGTTGAAGGATACCGCAGCTTGACTGCTCGATTTTTGATTCTGCGGAAGTCACCCTTACTGATGTTCGATCGCGAAGAAGAGAACTTTATCAGTGTGTTTAATCCGCACTGCTACAACCGGGATACGATGCTGCTCAAAACTCGCTACCTGATTTACCTGGTGAACAAGCAGAAACAACCACTGCATCAAACACCATTACTGTTTACCACCAAGACAACATTCTGTGGTTCATTTGGTGATGCTTACCGTAGTTTCCGCCGTGAGATGAGTCAAGCCTACACACAGGCGACTGGAGTGCAAAAAGCGCGAGGAGAAAGATTTTTTGCACTGTCGGTCTTTGCGGTACAAGTGCAGCCGGAACTCAAAGGGAAGAAGCTAAAGTCCTGGGTTTGCTCGATCGCACACTATGGGCAGCCAAACGCACAGAACTGGAAAAACTTCTTTGTCGGCTACAACGTCGAACTGAAAGACAGACTGCTCACTGAGTTTGAGCAATGGGAAGGATTTGGTCATGTAGACGGTGAGACTGCATCTCGATCGTCTCAAGCACAATCAACTGAGCCAACGACTGTATCCGAGTACGACATTGACGAAGACTTTCCATATATGCAGGAGTTCTAGACCGTTGCTCATTTGACAAAGTTTGTTCATCCTCTCAGGTTGCAACTGGGAGGAATTTTTTTGGAGATTGAATCATGAACGATGCTTCGGATTATCCCTACACGATTTCAGTTCTCAATTCACAAGTTACACTGCCGCAATTTGCTTTTTTCCAAGTTGTGAAAGTGAAATTAACCGGAGAAGTCGCCACAATCGTTGGAATGAAATACGGCTCTAACAATGAACAAGCCGGAACTCAGAACGAGGAATGGCTTTATCTGCTGAATGGTTTAACCAAGCTGGGTGCTGTTTGGTGGAAATTTGCTCAGCTTCGCAGTCTCGATCGTCGTTAATGTTCCACTTCTCAAAGGATTTTCTTGGTTTGACTCAGGAAAATCCTTTCATTATCAATCATGATCCCAAAACTACATCTGCTTAATTGGGGCATGGGTGTTGAAAGTACAGCGATCTTGGTGCGCTGGATTTTGGAGCCGAATACCCGCCCCTTTTCAACCTTCCAAGACCTCATCGTATTAACTGCACAAACTGGAGATGAGATATCTGAAACGAAAATTCTCTGTGAAGCTTATCTGTTCCCGCTGCTACGACAGCACCGGATTCGATTAGTACAAGTCGCAAAAACGACTGCGAGTAAGCTTGATGGATATGTTGTTCTGAGTGATACGACAGAGCCTATCGAGCTATTTACGGAGGGATACTTCAAGCTCAGTCAGGATCTCGCGCAGTCTGGTACTGTTCCTCGACTTGGACGACCTCATACTTGCGCCCAGCGATGGAAAGGCGAAGTTCTCGATGCTTGGATTACTGATCATGTCGATGAAGCGTTTGGTCCGTATCTAGGCTACAACGCGGATGAACTTAAAAGGGCAGGAAAAGCAGACGGTTACACTTGCCAAGGACATCAATTCATTTATCCGCTTATCGAATGGGGTTGGACACGGAACGATTGCATTGATTATCTGTACTGTGTGTTTGGTGTGCTATGGCGTAAAAGTGCTTGTGCTTACTGCCCATTTCAGCAAAAGAATGCAGCGATCGAGCGTTATCACCGTGACCCAAAAGCGGGTGGATATGCGCTACTACTGGAATCGAATGCACTTGCTTTTAATCCTCGAATGCACTTGTTTTCATCGGGTACAGCGTATGATTTGATCGTTGAAAGTGGCAATCTTGCTGCGATCGCTGAACTCAATCGCTTACTTGATCAAACACAATGGGCGGTTTATCACGTCCAGCGAATCTATAAGCAATTGATCGGAAAGAATGGCAAACCTTATGTGAATGCGGATCGCAAGGTTACGATCGTAGCCCAGGGGCAAAAAGCGGAAATGGAAAGTAACTTGCAAGCAATCGCCCAGGAGCAAAATGCCACGATCAAAGACCTCTACGGAAGGCGATTTTATCTTCATCATCGATTGGAAGGGCTGTATCCTGCGATCGAGGAGTTCTATGTTGTGGCTCCTAACTTAGCGAAGGACAAGTGCCGCAGTCTCAAAGCTTTCGATCAACAATGGGCAGAGTTAACAAACCAGACTGAGGCTATCCAATTGAGCTTATTTTGAGAACAGAAAACCATGAACCAAGAATTGTCTCCACACACGATACCCTCAAGTCAGGTTAGTACCGTTGAACTTAGCAAAGTGAAGCGTTTACTCACTTACATTCAGCAGACTGCGATCGATTCAGAAAACACACCTATTCAGCCGAGCGAAGTTTCGATCGTTGCTGATCTGATGATTCAAACTCTAGTATTGCAGCATCCCCATCTTGACCAGATCATTCAAGAAACTTTAGATGCTCTACGGTTTGAAATATAACGCTAATCAGCTTCTGAATTGTCCATAGAAAAATTGAGGAACTGGGGCAGTGTGATCTAGCATAAGTCGAAGCTCAGGATTAGAAATAGCTTCGCGTAATGCTGCACAAGCCAATCCTTTGAGCGTTGACTGAGCGGCTGATGTTGCAATATCTAGTCCCAAATCTTGTTTTTGAGCCGCTGATTGGGCTGAATCAATGCGAACATAGCGCTCTGCAAGTTTATGTCGCAGCATATATCCAGTCATTGCCTGCTGCGAAGACATACTCACCGAGAGCAACCGCGTATCGTAGAACCAATCTAAAATTCCTAAATCTCGCCCTACATTGTGTGAAAAGGAGAAGTCAGAAGTAGTTGTGCCGATACTTAGAATCGAGATTCGCTCTATTGGAATTTGCAAGAAATGTTCAGCCTCATGAAGCGCAATTGAATCTGGCATATTGGCGTACAGTCCACCATCAGTGAACCATTCATCACCAACTTGTGCGAGCGGGAAAAACGTTGGCGCTGCTGATGTCGCTAAAGCCACTTTATGAACTAATTCCCGATGGTCTCGCTCAAATCGAATGTGATGCGGCGTTTTAAAGATCTGGGGACTGCCTTTTGTGAGGTTAATCGTTGGGACAACAATAGGGTGCTTTAAATCTCCCATCAGCGCCGAAGGATCAATGAATTCTTCTAATGCTTTGCGAAGTCCTTCTTGTCGATACTTAGCTCCGAATAAGAAACGCGATAAGTCGATTAGTTTCGCGATCGTAGATCTCGGTGCGGAACGGCTCGAAAAAATCTGCTGTCCGTGTTTTTCAAAGGCTCGCCGAATCTGAGTCGCAGGAACTTCTAGAGCTAGAGCTAATGCAATGATTCCACCGATCGATGTTCCTGCTAAGAGATCAAAGCATTGGGCGATCGGTTTTCCAGCTTTTTCTTCCAGTTCGCACAGAATTGTAGCTTGGTATAGCCCTAGATATCCACCTCCACTCAGCGAAAGAATCTGAAATCTGTCTGACCATTCGATACTGTTACTCATCGCAGATGCCCACTGGTTGTCAGTCATTTAGCCATAGCTCATTCTGGATGTGATGAGCTATGGCTAAACTTCAGTCGTTAACTTACCACACTCTGATCTTTCTCAGCGGGCTGCCACAGACTTTGGAGGTACTGAAAGTTGGTCTGCTTCTGAACATTGGGTAGGTCAGGATGTTCGCCTCCCCCGTGCCATTGCTTTGTCGCTTGCCAAATTTCGTAGTAGTACAACCAAAGAGCAGTCCAAGGAACGATCGTCGTAGCAATGTGCCTTCTTTGAGTCCATTCACCTTTGCTAGGACGGTAAAGGCATAAGTTCCCATCACGATATAGATGAGGTAGAGGTTCTTCAGCGTGCAGAGCAGGCGTTAGAACAGATACGACTGGTCGCTGCTGAAGTCCATAAGTGATCTTCACACGATAGAGATCGCTCAAGGGATCGGGCTGAATTTCTCCGATCCAAATGACGAGATTTCTCCTCCATCGTGTTTGGAAATTTGGGAAGTGCAGCTTCATGACAGCGATCTGTTCGCGAATTGGCACGGTTTTCTCTGGCGGAAATGCAACTCTAATCGCCATAGAACGTATTCTTTGGAACAACGATCGGACAGGGGCGATTTGTTAAAGCGCCAGTTTTCGGAACCATTCCTAACTGACCCGCTAGACGACCTTGATCGACCCAGTTTGCGGAGTCTCGCATAGCAGCTTGCGTTAAATTTTCCTCGAACAGAATTGCAAGAATGCCTGCGATCGCCGCATGACCCCTTGTATTCATCAGTTGCTCCCACAACCGAGAAAACTCCCCAATCCAAATTACGAACTCTTGATAAGCACAAGGATTGCGATCCCATCGCTCACCTAAATCTTCTAGAACTTGGTTTGCCTGATTCCAGACTTGAAGCCGCCCTTTAGTGTTTGCAATTCGATAACAAATTCCCTGCAAAATTCCGAAGATTGCTTCACTGACAGATTCTTGCCCTTGATAACACTCAGCGCAAAGTGTACTGAGCAAAATACTTGCAGGCGCTAAACCTGACTTCTCACCTGTAAAGGTTAAATCTCGGCAGCGTTTCATAAGCTGAATCGCACATCTGAGGGGTGCTTTCTCTTCCAAAGATTCTTGTTGAGGTAAAGGTTCAGCATGATCCAAACATCTAGCACTAACTGCATAAGTTTCAGCAATGCGATCGAACCAAGCAATGTACTGTTTAGAATTGCTGTCGCGCCAGGATTTCAATTCTCGGTCAGGAACTCGAATTTGTCCTTCACCTAAAGCTGAGTTTGAACACGCTGCAACAATATCGAGATGGAAGTCGTGAGCGTATTTCAAGCTCACGCAGCGATTTTTTCGCTCAATTCTTGATCGATAATCGTCATGCTCACGCAAGCGGAACTCCACTTTTGACAAAAGATCGATTGGATTGGTTCTTCGCCAATCAATCAAAAGTTCGCAAACAAAGTCCAGATCGTATTCTTCCCGACTCAAGGGCTTATTGGTTGTGCCCATCGGTAATGAACCTTGCGGGTAGATGATCGGACGGTAGGGAGCCAAAATCGAGCCTTCTTGCTCCAGCCAGCGTCCTACCGCACGATAGTGTTCCTCAGCCAGTCTATACTGCGTCTTCGTCAGTTGCAGTTTTTGACAAATGATTTGAAGCAGCTTGTCTAGGGCTGTCAGAAATTCCGCATCAGTTCGTAACGTTCGTATCATAGAAATCAGCTCCAACGTAAATAAATGTGTGCCAACAAGGTTGCGAGTGATGAGCCTTTGAGAAGAAGTTAACAAGTAAACTAAATTCTCATAAGCTTTATGTTAAGTTTCCCGGCTGAGTGCCTAAAATAACGCCGAAATTCAGAGAAATCAGCCTCTTATTTTAATCAAATCAGGCTGTATAAAGAAGTGTTGATGGCTTCAAATCAGATTCTCAGAGCAGCGATCATCGTTTATACTTAACATTAAACATTATATTATCACAAAAAACTAATGTCAGATGTTAACTCGCTCCGAATTTACCGAGAGCAGTATGGTTTATCTCAGGAAGAGTTGGGTGAGCAGGTCGGAGTCACTCGTCAGACGATCGCGACCTGGGAGCGGGGAGATCGACAGCCCTCCCTTATCCAGCTTTCAAAAGTGGCAAAAGTCTTCGGAGTTCCGCCTGATCTGCTGCTGCAACCCGAAGTACAGAGGATGGTTCCGACAACTACAGGCAGTCCAAGTCTACTGTTTCGAGCAGATGACCCCTTAGCGCTCACTTCAACCGTAAGAGAATATTTGACGCGCAAGGCAGTGGACTTTAGCCAAATTGAGAAGTTAGTTGGAGAAATCCCGGTTCTGCCAGCCTCGCGACCGCTTGAAGGGTGTGAGGAAACGGTAGTAGAAGACCTTGCTAAAGAGGTTCGTAGCTGGCTGGGTGTTGGCGAGTTTGCTCCCATTGGGGACGTTTTAGCGTTACTAGAAGCGAAAAGCCTAAAGATAATTGAGTATTCATTAGAAAATAAAATCTCTGGCTTTTCGGCTTATACCGATGATTGGGGCGGAGTTATTTTCATCAATACCGCTCATCCGACTGAGCGTAAATTCTTCACTGCACTACATGAACTCGCTCATTTAATCTTGCATCGGCGAGAATATCGACAACCACAAGGGCGATCGCGTCCAACTGATCCACGTGAAAAAGCTGCCAATCATCTAGCCGGAGCCGTTCTTCTACCAGTGGGAGCGGCTCAACGAGAACTGCACGCTTACAGAAATCGATGGTTGCCAGAACCCCTTCTACAAGATATCAAGCGGCGTTACGGCGTTAGTCTTCGCACAATTCTGTACCGTGCTGAACAGGCTGGGTTAATCACAAAACAGCAAAAAGGACAACAAATTGGCGTTCTTAATAAGAAGTATGGAGCCGAAGAAGAACTTCCGAAATTACCACCACCCCAATGCCTAACACGCTTAAAACGCTTAGTCTACACAGCGTTGGTGAAGAAAGAGATTACAACCTCTCGCGCTGCCGAAATTTTAGACGAAAAGCTAAGAACTGTGCAGAATGACCTGCTGGAATGGCTACACCAAGATGAGGAGGAACTGAATTGAGCTATCTCTTGGATACATTGACGCTAATCGAATCGCACGACCTTAATCAGCTAAAAGCGATTGCTGGATACGTATCGATCGCAGTACTGGATGTTGTATTAGCTGAGTGTTACCCATCTTGCTCCGATTTAGCAGAAATGGCAAATCACCTCCAACTCCGTCTAGTGCCCAGTGAAACCGCTTGGTTAGAACCTGCTCGAAGATACTGCGATGGATGTTTGAGTTTGCAGGATGCGCTCAACCTTCACTACGCCAAGCGTGTGAAAAAAATTCTAATCACGAGTGAACCACCCTTACAAATTAAGTGTCAGCAAGAGAAAGTTCAGACACAAACAATGCTTTGGTTACTGGAGCAGCACTCTGGCTGCAAAGTCTAAATTTTCTCAGTTCCTCTAAGAATCAAAAAGGTCTTCAGTGTTGTACCATTCTGCTGATTGTTCGGCTTTGGTAGATGGCGGTGCAGGAGATGTCACTACCGGGGACAGTTCGGCTGTTTCAGAAATTGATTGAGTGATCTGCTGTGGAACTGCACGAAGCGCTAATCGAATTAATTCTTGTGATGGGTTTGCCATCGCTCCGGCTGATTCTTCCGGTGCTGAGGTCTGGTCAATGCCGAACGTGGATTGAAGATAAGTAATTTGCTGCTTTAGTTGGTGAATGGCATCCTGAGCAATTCGCTTCATTTGAGCATCAGACAGTGTAAGTTCTCCTTGTTCGCGACGAAGCTGATATGCGATCGGCATCCAATACGCCCGTAATGCCCACAACAGCATTTCTTTGTGCGAGTAAGATTGGTGGCGCTCATTTTTAATGCAGTCAAGCAAAATCCCATCGGGACTTTGTGGACATTCGTTCATCCTCAACGTGCGATTGACATTTCTTCTGTCAGTCTACTGACTTTGCCGCCTAACAGCTTGAAGACTCCAAACGCATCTGAAACCCGGCAGGCAAGAACCGGATCGATCGGAGCTGTCAGCGACTGATGAATCTGATCTTGTAAATTCGTTGCCCACGACACTTCTAAGTCATATTGCGCGAAAAAGTTCTCTAATTCGTCCTTGAAGTACAGGGCTGCGCCACCAGAGACGATCGCCTCATCAAATTCGTAGAGATCTTGCCCCAGGGTTGACTGCATCCAATCGAGCAGATCGCGTAGGTATCGGCTACGCGATTGCGCGATCGCGTCTTGAAGTTGCTCGACTTTGCGCCCGATTTCTGCTTCGGTTACGACCATTCGAGCAATGCGATCTAAGCGATCAGGGTTCTGCTGTGCTTGAAAAATGTACTCAGTCAACCGTCCCGCATCTTTCGCATCTAGATTCAAAGAGGCGCGAGTTGCGATCGCCTCAATTAATTGTTCAAACCCCAGTCGAATGCCATGCCCGCTTTGAGGTGTTCCTTGTTTGAACGGCAGTAATGACGCATCTCGCTGACCAATCATTGTCACCAAAATGTTTTTGTGATTGAACGATTGGGGCGCGTCATTGCGGCGACTTTGGGCGAGTCCGGCTCCTTCGGGTTTTACTTCTAACACCAGAGGGGAGACATAATAGCGCCGACCTCGAAAATTGAAGCCTGCGAGATTAATGCTCAAAAGATCATGAAACGCTTTTCGGTCTTGATACTCCTTATAGGGCAGTAGCGCCGAAAGTGCGATCGTAAATTGCTCTGGTAGATTTGCGGTTTCTGCGATCGCGCCAATGATTGCCAAGGCTTTATACGCCGCAAATTCATACTTGCTCAATCCAGTCGGCGGTTTTCCACGCATCTGTTGAGCTTTCATGCCCAACACATAAGCTTTTCCGTTGTCGAGTTCGATAAAGGCATCGTTCTCTGGTCTCCCTCCCGAAAGTCCGGTGTCCATTAAATCACTAGGAGAAATTTCTAGAAACTCCGACCCCATCAATAAAAGCTCTGTAGTGCCTTGCGACCAGCGTTTCCAAAATACTTTACTTTGAGAGGTTCCAGTGTCGATCGTCAAAATAATATCTGGCTGTGAAGCGGTCATTGTATTTTCCTTTGATTAAATCTGTTGCTGCGGATGGCTAGGTTCAGTTCTTTTCACTCAGGAATGGTCAAACCGAACTGTAGGTAGTCCCTGATTGTTTTGAGTTGAGCAATGACAGTTAGAAGGCGAAATGGAGGTAACAATCGCTGCGTAGAGTGGAGCGATCGCTGACTTCTCATCACCCTACCGCGAATTGAATGCAGTTTCAAGATCGAAAAGGTATTTAGTAGGTAATTGAAGGCAAAAAATAGGTAAGTGAAGTTCAAAGATAGGTAACAGACGTAAAAATAGAGCCAAGGCATCGACTAAAATTGGAAGTCGCAGATGGCTGACTTGCTGATTAGAGCGAAACTATGCTTTTGAGTCGTTCGAGGTGCGGAGCAAGCAGTGTTTCTGATATTAGAAACGAGAATTCTACTAACGCGAATAAAGGGAGCGCGATCGATGCCGAGACAGCGAAAATCGCTAACCGGAGAATTGAGAACAGTGGCAATTCCGGTTTATATGAGTCCAACGGAACGAGAAACTCTTGGAGAAAGAGCAGGTTCACTTAGCCTGAGTGAATATCTACTGATGGCAGGATTAGGGCACTACGTTTCACAGCGACGGCAACGCCTACCCGTTCCTGAACTGAATCGATTGATTTACTTGGAGCTAGAGAAAGTTAGCCGAAATCTCAATCAAATAGCTAAAGCTTGTCATGTTGCCGTTCAGCGTGGATGCAACTGCGATGTAGATACTAATGAAATTGCAGCAGTGATTGTGACGATTCAACGAATTCGATTAGAAGTCATTGCTGCAACGATCGATCTAGAAGATGAAGACGCAGAACTGTGATTGGCAAAATTGTTCAAGGAAAAAGTTTTCGCGGACTCCTGAATTACTTACATAGTAAAGAGGAGGCGCAATGTATCGGTGGCAATATGGCGGGAGAAACGCCGCGTGAATTAGCCGCAGAATTTCGAGTTGCAAGAGGCTTAAATCGGCGCTTGAAAAAAGCGGTTTGCCACGTCTCGCTCTCTTTACCTAAGCATGAACGATTGGACAATGATCAGTGGTTAGCGATCGCAACAGATTACATTTCAGGAATGGGATACGAGAACTGTCAATATGTAGTGTATCGGCATCATGATCAAGACCATGATCACGTTCATCTGGCAATTTGTCGGATTCAGATAACCGATGGTAAGACAGTCAATGATTCCTGGGAGAAACGTCGAGCCGAAACACTGATTCGATCGCTAGAGCAGCAATATCAGCTTGAGAGCGTCCAGCCAAGTTGGGAAAAGCTCGAAGCAGCTCCCACAACCGGAGAAATGCGACGATTTGAGCGAACCGGAGAACTTCCGGTGCGAGTTCGGCTACAAGCTCAAATTGATCAAGCGGCTGAGGAAAATTTGTCGATCGCGCATTTCATCCATCAGTTGAAAGCTCAAGGCATTCAAATTCGGCTTCGCATCGCCCAGAATCAGCGCATCACAGGGATTAGCTATTGCTTGGATAACATTGCCTTTAGCGGTAGCAAACTCGGTCGGGCTTATACCTTTCCAGGACTTCAAAAGTACAAGGGACTTCACTATGACCACGCCACAGAATTTGAGACAACTTGCCAAGCAGCAGAACGACCCGCAGCAGGATCAGGACTTGATACAGCCGTTGTTGCAGAGTTTGAGCAAATCGCTGAACGCCTTGGAAGCGCGATCGCACAGCCTGGAAACGGAATTGATCGAAACCAAGCAGTATCTGAGTTATCTACAGCAGCTTCACCAAGAATTAACCAACTGCCAGCAATCTTTGAGCCAACAGAGCCAGAGCCAGCAATACACGAACACGCATCTAGCTCAGATCGATCAACATCTGTCACATCAGGCTCAAATCGACAGCAACCAGTTAGAGCAGCTAACTCGCATAAGCCAGGAAGTGGCATTGCTCAAGAACGAGACGATCGCAGTGGGACAGAATCAGGGAGTGATTCACCGATCGTTCCACGACTTCAACCAGTCGTTTCTGATTTTGCAGGAGCGACTAACCAATCTCGAAGACAAGACGGGGCAGCGACTGGCAACACTGACACAACAGACCGAACAAATTCAGCAGGCGATTCCCAACAAAACCGCCTTTCCGCTGAAGCTATTTTTGAGCGGGGAAGTGGTGACGTATCGCGGAATTCTGGGGACGCTGACTTTTTCAGGGATGCTGGTCGCCGCGATCGTTTGGATTCTGCTTCAACTTCTACCGCCAGCCAATCAGAGTCGAACTCAGCAACTGGTGAACAGCAACGAGATTCGGCTCGATCGACTCGAACAAGGACAGCAGAAAATTCTGGACAAACTGGGGATTCAACCACAGAAAAAATAAATCTCAACGAAGACCAGCAGCGGTGGCAACGGTATAGCTTAGGTATTCGAGCAAGTAATACGGTGAAGCTCAATACGTTAGCGGCAAGGCGGGCATTTGAAGATGGACAATCTCCGCAGGCGATCGCACGAATGCTTCCCTATAGTCCGTTCGTGCAAGAAATGGTTGAGAAACACAAGAGTTCAGACAAAATTCAGGCTTACATTCGTCAAATCGTTCACGAGGCTTGTCAGAAAGAACAACAGTATCAGCGAACCCATCGAAAGCAACAGTCATCCAATTTAGAAATCTGATTGCTAATCTGTGAATAGTTCTAGCTGTATTTTAGGATTGATAGCTTGAACCTCTTCGTCTTATAGTGCGATGTGAATTTAGGCTTGAAAAATAGCGATCGAGACGGGGCAATCTTCGAGGGTATCGCCGATACGCTGGAGAAATGGCTGAAAAAGCTGCATAATTCTGAATTCATTAAACGTTACAGATTAGGTCAATTCAAATGCGATTAGAGGAGGAAGCGCAAAGCATTCTCAATCGGCTTGTGTCAGTGCCATTTGAGGAGTGCTACCCGTTGAGCAGAGAGTTTTCAGATATGCCGACCACAGCAGGTTTGTATGCTCTTCGTCATCGAGAACATGGAATTTTATATATCGGATTGGCGATTGCTCTGCGGCGACGGTTTAGGGATGGAGGACACAAGGCTTTTCTCTGGGCGCTTCTCGACTGTTACAGCCCGTATGACCTCAGAATCGCTGTTGAACTGCTGACGATCCAAACTTTTCAGCAAGGCGACTTGCTTGAGACACGGATGATCCAAAGTGCAAAACCACGCTATAACGTTCGTAAGAAGTAGGGAGGAATAATGATGCAAGCCCCTGAACAAGTGCGTGAACATCTCAGCCCCGAAGTCGCTCAGGCGTTCTTGGACGGGCTACCGGAAAAAATTAAGCTTGGACTGATGACGTATGCGGCTCAAGTCAATTTCCCGATCGAAGCGGTGATCGAAATGGCGATCGCTGGATTTCTAGACGAAGACGCGGTGAATTTTCCAGGCTGTAACCCCGTCGGAGTCGATTTTGGCAGACAGCCTAATGGTTTTAGAGAGAGTGCTTAACGATCGATGATTCCGGTTTGACAGAGTGGCAGTTTTTAAGCTGATGTCAATTTGAAGACTCGTATTTGACTGCTTGGTGATGCAGGAAGTCGAAAGGTTCTTATCCTATCTCAACTCCCTGGCAGGACTTTTTTGGCTGTGCTGCCTGTGCTTGATCTAGTTCTGAGGATGCACGATTCTGACGGGCAGATGTCCCTGTTTGCTCTTGTTGCTTATGAGTTTGGAAATCCTGCTGCATTGCGGATACTGCTTTGTCAGATAAGGGTTCACCATCAACAAATGCTTTTGCAACTTCGGTAATGCGCTTGAGATAATTCGATGCACGTCCTAACTCTCCAGCAACTCGATGCCATTTCCACAGAGATCGTAGCGTTTGTTTATCTCCACGCTCATATTCTCCGATTTTCACTTTGTCTGATTGGTGTTCAATTAACAACCGATCGTTCCAGTCTTTCCCCTGCGCTGGAGTCATTCTGGTGATACCAGGAAGTATTTCCGCAATTCGCCATGCCATTTTCTCTCCTGGTTTGTCAGCGTCAAATGCGGCGATGACTTGTCCACCTTGATTAAGAACTTTCTGAAGTGCAACGGTTGGAATTGTGCCACAGCCATCAGTCGATAGATAAATTGTTACGTTAGTTGGGTTTGGCGACTTTTCTTTTTCCAAAACAGCTAGAGAGATGGCATCGATCGGAGATTCGGTCAAGATCACTCGGTTGACTGCGCCATTCGCTGACCGCAGCCAAAACCATCCATTTTCGCGGGAAGAGCCAGGAGCTAATCCGTGAAAGGCGTGTTCTGTGTCGCGTGTGCCCCGTAAACTTGCACCCGTGGCTTCGTGACGAGTCCAGGCTTGGTCATTGTGTCGATCGCTATACCGAAGAAAAACAGCATTGCAATGATCATCTGCATGAATTAATCCTGTGTCGTGAAAGCGATCGATCCAGGTTGCAGGCAACCCTCGCGTTTCGACAAGGTACTGTCGAACTGTTGTCCAGTGTTCTTCATTGCGGGAAGGTAATTCGAGTGGACGCGGCTCCTTTTGTATCGAAGAGGGTTGAGATCGAGCAGGAGTAGGTAGCGTTTGTCCTGAGAGCCATTGGACTGCCTCTTTGAACTCAACTCTACGGACGTGCATGACTAAATCGATCGCGCCTCCACCACCCTTATCGGCTAACCAATCCATGAACTTTCCATCATTGATGCTAATCGTATGACCTGTATCTTTCCATTTGTTCTTATCACGTCGATCTTTCTGAAGTCCTAAACTGGCTGCTACGGCTTCTAAATCAAAATTTCTTACTTCGTTGGCAAGTGCTACAACGTCAATTGGATCTGCTTGAACGGTTTCTAAACCGGACTGGATTGGGGGAGAAGTTATAGCTGAATTTTTAACAATCTGATCCTTCAAAGTATGTTCCGCTGGGGTCGATGTCTCAGAATTTTGTGAAGTAGCATAACCATCGCTATCCCAAGTTGGATCATGCCCTTGAACATCTACCTCATAGTCTCTTTTAACTCCAGAGTATTCGCTCAAATCAAATAAAGCGTTAGTTGATTCAGTGATGACTTCAGCTTTTTGCTCTGGCTCAGATACTTGGCTAGATTGGTTTGTTGATGACTGTTCATCTGAAGAAGCGTCAAAAGGATTCGATACTGCTTCTGACTGATGTATGCCTTGATCGACAACAACACGATGCCCCTGTGACTCTAGATATGTCGTGAATCGCTCAATTGCCCCTGACCATGCTGGAATTGAAATCGATGGGATTCGCCCAACAGATCCGCCTGCGTCTCGGCTGGTCAGCGTTAGATTTAAAGCGTCTGAGATCGTTGCTGCGTCATCAAAGTAAGCTGTGTAAAAATCGCCAGAGACACACCGTTGAAGTACGAGATTATTGGGATGCTGCTCTTTAACGCGCAGGTACTCGATCGCAAACGATGCAAGATTAGTACGATCTATTTGCTCTGCATCATTGATCGATTCTAAGCTCTCTGAATTGTCTGTTTGTACCAATTGCTGATAGGTTTCGATCACAGTTTGAACTGCTAAATCTACATTTCTGCGACCGACAGCAGGTTCTAGGATTTCAGCTAATTGTTCTTGCAAAACTTGCTCAGAAACTTGAGAGCGAAGCACGTTGACGATCGCATTAACTTCTTCTGGCTCTAGACGAACGATATTGCCGTCTCCGAACTTCAGCACTGAATCGTCTTGTGTTGGTTCAACTACGTTGCTTGGAGTTTCTGATAAAACTTCAGTTGTCTGTATTGCCTGCGCCGTCTCCATCTGACGAGCTGCCTCTGCGAACCCTTGATCGAGAATGTTACGGGAAAATAGTTGAGCAAAACTGCGATCGTGCGATCGTAACTCTCCTCCCCGTATTGGATTCTGAACGGCGACTTCTCGAAACTTTAGATGCCCAGTTTGAGCTAAGTCAAATACCATTTCAGAATCGATAAAGAGATCGCCATAGCTATCTTCGAGCCAATGAGTGAAATGTAGGGCTTCATCGTGTCGCTCGATCGTCAAAGGAATATAAGGCTGGTTCTCAATTCGCAGGTAAAACTCCGAATCTGCCATCACTGCCTCAATCAGTCCAGCTTGTTCTAGGAATTTAACAATGTTTTTTTCTGCTCGTCCGGTTAAATGTTTTACAGCAATCACTCGAAGCGATGAGTTCTCTTCAGATGTAGGCATCGGTTGAGGTTGGCGCGAGAAATCGTCAAGAACTGGCTCATCCAAAATTAGTGGAATGACTTGATCAGTTCTAGGAATTGCTATCGGGTCTTTTGCCTGTGTTGGTGCAGAGATTGAATGTGCAGATTGAACAGCGGTTAACTGTGGCAATTCAATGCCTAATAAGTTTCGCGCCTGATCCTTAAAGTCAAATGCTGCTAATGTCCATTGTCTGTCTTGAAGGATGATTGAAAGAACTTGATCAATACGATCTTGAGGCACGATGAGTTCCATGCGATCGCTCACCGAATAAAACTCGCTCCCTGCGGCTGCAATAATGTCTGCATCGAGTGAATACTGATCGCCTACTCCTGACTTCGGCGTTTGCAATACGAACCCGGTTGCATTTCCGTTTCCCAATCGCATTGATGCTTGAGTGCGGATTGTGAGCAGCTCATCGAGCGTTTTAACCGATGCTTGATACTGTGTTGCATCTGTCAGAAAAATCTTTACTTGAGCAGGCTCCTTAAATGCAACAGGTTCCGCTCGAAGTGCTTCTTGAATATCAAATCCCGCAGGCATGATCAGCCCCTGAACCACATCACCGTGATCATTGGTGTAGTTGAGAAACCTTCCATTTGGGTATTTCTCGTATGCTCGGATTGGGTTGCCTGTGAAAATCTGCATTTCGGTGCGCTGGTTTTGTTGCTGGCGCAGATCAAAGGCTTCGTAGATGTCTTCTTCGCTCCAGTTCGTCGCTTGTCGCGTGACTCGTGTGAGTGCATCATCTTTGCCGCGATTGAATTTTGAGAGTGGAATTGTTAATTGTTGGGATCGATGATCCACTAAAATTTGAACCTTCCAATTGGTGGGTGCGATCGGGCTTCCTTTGTGTCCTTTCTGACTGATTCGGGAAACAACGCCATAAAAGACATTGCTTTCAGGTGAAACTACTCTTACAGGTGTTCCTGGTGGTGTTTCTGTCAGAACCTTTCTAATATGTTTCATTTGGTCGTCCAGTTTGTCTGTAAACCGATCTTTCGTCCCCGGAGTGCGCTTTGTCGGTAACAGTTCTTGACGGTACGATCGCGTTTCATCTCTCAGTTTGGTTAAAAGTTCTCGCGATCGCTCTCTTGCAATTTGAGTGACGGCTTCAAAATCATGGTCAGCAATCTGCTCAACTGCGGGTAAATCAAGACTCTGCCGAACTGCATTAATGACTTGAAGTTGACTAAATGGTTTAATCGGAACTTTGGCATCGACTACTTCTAGAGCTACTGCGCCCGTAAATTCACTCTTAATGCCACTGTCATCGGGGATGACCTCCATCTGCGCGATCGTGCGAGCATCTAAATCCAGTTGATCAGCTTTTAGGACACTTTCACCCATTGCTTCTTTTTGGGTGATGAGTTCTCTTGTTTCCGCCTCAATCAAGCTGTAAAGATCTTCTTGCTCCTGAATCGTGAGTAAAGGAATTCGTCCGGTGACGCGCTTAATTACAGCAACGTCAGATTCATCACTGCCCACATCTAGCGGATAGCTCAGTTTTGCTTGCAGTTCATAATCTTCTTCGAGGAGTTCTCGAACCACTTCTTCGCCATAGACATTCATGAAATCGACGACATTCGCGACAGACATTTGAGAGTCACGCGAAGCTGTGACGTTTGCGTTGAGTTCTGCCATCTTCTTTGCCAGCAGTGCCCCTAACCGTTTCTCGGCTGGTAGGTCGCTCATTAATAAGTCGAAGCTGGGTTTGACAACTTGCCCATAGCGATCGATGCGCCCAAACAATTGCATCACAAGATTGATGTCTCGTTCTGCTTGAGCAATAATCAATCGTCGAGGTCGTTGATCAGCAAATTTCTCAGAAGCGTGAAGGTTGATTCCCGTAGCTCCAGAGCGGTTTAGAATCACAACATCTAAATCTCCTCGATTAAATCGATTAATGATATCGACTCGTGCTTGGGGGCTGGTTTCACTACTGGGGCGAAGTCCGTAGCTTGTTTCTCCAGCGTGACTATATTCGATGATGTTGCTACGTCCGGTAATTTCGTCAACGCGATAGCCTTCTTGCGTCAACCGCCAGCGAATGTAGTCGATCGAGCTAAGTGGAATACTCGATAAATCTGTTTCTTGAATCAGTTCTTGGGCTTCTTCATAGGCAGCAACCGCTTCAGGTCCGATTTCTTCGTCGGTTAACCGACGGCGCGTTTTTTTGCCCCAACGATCGCTTTCAATCACATCTCTGGATCGTTCCAAATATCGGTCTAATACATCTCCAAACGTAATCTCAATCGATTGTCCTGGCTCAATGTTATTCTCTTCGGTATACCATTCAATGAAGCTATCCATTGTGTTGGCAACTCCGATCAAAGGCTTCTCACCCCGTTCGATTGTGGCGATCGCTTCTTGTACCGCGACTTCTGCTTTTTGTGCGAGTAAACTTTGGTCGATCGCGTTGTGCATCAATGATGTGAAGTTAGTTGATCTCGCTCCAGCGGCTCCGGTTGTACCATCTTCGCTCAAAGCTTTAGCTTCGGCTTTCAGGCGTTTTTTGAGCTTATTTAATCCCGCTTGTTTTGCGTCATCGAAATCGTTAATTGCTCTCATGACCGATGAGATTCCTTCGGCAATGTCTCGATCGACCGGAACGACTTTCGCATTAAATGAAATGCCTTCCATCGATCGACTGCGCCGGAGCATTTGACCAGAGGCGACAAACTTCGTCGCGAACATCTGCTGTAGAGGAACACCACCGGATTTGAGAACTGTTTCTAGACTGTAGAGATTATCGACGGCATATCGGGCATCACTGCGCCGCGCATAAAGATCAACCACGCCTGCATTTTTAATCGCAGTTGCAGACATAAATGTTGCTCCAGTACTCATGTCTACAAGTTCTCGCACAAATTCGGCTCGGCTTGGATAGATGCTATCGTCTTGAGATTTATCACTTCTGCCTCCAGCTTCGTGAGATTCATCGAAAACAAAAACGGCTTGAGGCGCAATCGCTCGAAAGAACTCCCGCCGAAACGGTTCTTTCTGCTGCACAGTCTGAAGCTGCGTGTAGGTTGTGAAAATTGCATCATAGTTGCCGAGTCCCTGCTGCATGATGCGTCGCATTTGCTCGGTTTGAGTCGCAGCATCGCCTGTTACTAATTGTCTACCGTCTTCTAAATCCAAAGTTAGCTTGTTATCGGTAGCAAAAACGCGCATTCTAGGCTTACCGATATCCGCCAGGTCGGTCATCATCGAGGTGTAAAGATTTGCCTTTTGCGTCACAAATACCGGAATGTGACCTTGACGAGCAGCATCGACAATATTTGCTGCACCAAATCGCCCTTTGCCGTTTCCAGTTTTGTCACCATTGAGAAAGATGTTGCCGCGATCGCGTTGATGAAAAGCAAGTGCGATCGCATCAATCTGCTCTGCGTAAAGGTACTGCCACATCTGTTCTGTAGAGCCGTAATCCAACCGTTGAGCGACAAATTCATCAACATTGCCTACATCTTGTTCAAGATTGTCGAGGGCAATTTGAGCGGCAGCTGCCATGTTGGTTGGAATCAGATTGTGTGCTGATTGTCCCTTTGATCGAGGAATGTAAGGAATATCGAAAGGTTGAGTTGCTGAGGTCGATTCAATGGGACTGTTAGAAGAGGATTGTTCTACCATTGCGTGAGTTCCATTTGTTTCGGTATTGGAGGGTGTTGTTAAAAATCTGCGCTCATGCCGTAAGTGAGGGTTGCTAACCAGTTTTCTAAGGTGACTTTGTTGTGTTCGTTCAGCCACATCTTCTGCACCTGGGGTTCGGTCGCTTGTAGCTCGATCGGAAAGTCTACTGATAGTTTCTGCATGAGTGTCTCGTTGCGATCGATGAATGTCTCCGCCCATTCGTCCATCCATTCCCAAATCGAGATGGGTTCTTTGGTTTCCAATTCGGTTAGCCTGGGCGGTTCTTGGTATGACAAGAGGCTCTGAAGGGCGATCGCCAATCTGCGGTGAGTTTGTTCCTGTGTTTCCTGAGTTTGTTCCATCCAGGATTGAATCAGCCACATGATGCGCTCGGATAGAATTGCTTTGTATTGCGATCTCGTCAGTTGTGTTGCGTCGGCTGGAATCTTCACCGTAAATAATTCCGAATTGTCCTGCTGTGTTGGCTTCCAGATTTGGGGGTAGTTCGCGTAGTTGTTCATCAGCAATTAACTCCTTGAGTTGAGAGAATGATTTGTAGATGACTGGAACATCGGCAGCCGGGAGCGTTCGTTGGGATTGCCCTCGTCCCTCAATCACAATGAGGTCGATCGGAAAGCCTGCACCCTGCTTGCGATAAAGTGACCCCCAAATCGAGAAATGCTCGGTGACGTTGTATTGCTCGTATAAGGTGGCGTAGAAGTTGCGAGATTCCAGTGTGTTGTAACGCTCGGATCGGCGCTCCTCGTCATCTCCGAGTTTGCCACCGAGAATCAGAACAGCGCGACCGTCATTTTTGAGAGCTTGCAATGCTTGTAGCGCGATCGCTTGATCAATCTGAATTGTTCCTTTGGAATTGTTTGGTAATTGAAATCGCTGCGTTTGACCCTGTACTTTGACGACACCAAACGGAGGATTGCAGATAATTCGATCGTGCTGTCGATTTGGTTGATATTTGGCTGCATCATGCTCTGTCACCGTAAACTCTTGTGCCCGAAGGTCAGCGGCTCTGTCTGGATTAATTTCATTTACCGTTGCATTCGCTGGGTTTGCTGAAATTATCAATGCCCCATGTCCCGCTGTAGGTTCATACACAGTTGTCTTTGCATCAATTTTGGCGAGTACTGAGGCGAGAAATGCGATCGGAATTGGAGTGCTGTATGCCTGTTGAAGCTTACTCGTAGACGATCGAACATTTAGAACGGGTTGACGATCGTGTAAATTGACGAGTCGATCGAAAGTTTCATGAGTTGTTGCTGAAGTTTCAACAATCTGCCGAGCCGCTCGAACGATTCCCGCTTCAACCGATTCATCCACTAATTTTGCGAGTGCTGTTCCAGGTGAAACAGGCTGATTCAAAATTAACGAGGCTTGCTGACGAGCAGCGACGATCGTTGAAAAATTACCTCCTTCAATGAAATGCTTTGTAAAGAAATTGACTAGCTGTGGATTGCTCATTGATCAGAGCCTCCCGAATAAAGTCTTCTTTTTCAGGCGAAAGAGCTACAGAAACACCCCGATTACTACAACGCAGAATCTGATGCTCGACGGTAAGCGCCGCATCATGGGAAGTGGTGACAGTAGGGCTGCAAGTATCAGGTAAAGCACTACTAGATGGAACTTTTGAAATGCAAACATGACTGCTGCGATCGCGATAAATGCTACACAGAAAATTAACTCAAGGAACCGAGAAAGTTTGATTAGATGATTTCGCATTGTTTTATTTCCTTTGATTCAGTTGTTGAATTAAAAAGTCAGCGTGTTTGATTTCATTACGATCGCCCTGTGCTTGCGCGATTTCTTTTGCTTTTTGATATTTCTGCAAAGCACCTTGGGGACGATTTAGTCCTTCAAGTGCGAGACCCTGACGAACATAGCCGCGCTCATCACTAGGGCGAAGCGCGACGGCTTGAGTGTAGTCTTTTAGAGCATCTTCATAGTTACCGTCCTTCTCATAGAGATTGCCTCGCTGCAGAAATTCGTCGGCAGTTTTAGGTTGAGAAATGACTTTTTCTGGAGGTGCATTCCCTTGTTCAAAGCCAATCCAAATAAAGATTGGAAATGCAATTACCATCGCGATCGCGCATAGTTTCAGAAAGCTAAACATAATCCCTCCTAGCTCAACTCCATTCCAGATGACTGCTTTTGATTCGAGCGAGTTTTCTCTTGAGACGCATCCTGCTGACGTTGAAAAGATTGCAGTTCTTCAGCTAGACGCTCGAAATGAGCGAAATCATTCGGCTGTAATCGAGTCATCACGCGCCCCTTATCACGACGATGAACAACACCCCGACCATCGCGTTTATCAGTGATTTTAATGAAATTGTCTTCACCCATCTCGAATTTAAACCGACCTTTCTCTTTGTCCCAAATTTTGGCATTTTGAGAATTCAGGAAAGCTCGAACTGTTTGCTCAACTCGCTGAACTTTTGCTCCATAACGTGCTTCTACATCTAGTTCTCCTACTGGCGTAAAAGATTTGTCCTGTCGCATTTGCTCGAAAGTGGTTTGATGCCCGGAAGTTAAGCGATCGCTTTTAGAAAGAATCCGAATACTTTGATGTTGAATTCCAGGGATGGGAGATTTTGTTGCTTTGAACCGCATTAATTCCCCGTTTGAATCACTGACCGTATAAAGATTCGTCCCTTGTAGACTCACTTTGAAATCGCCCATTTCATACGATTTCTCGCTAGTACGAAGATGGCTACGATGAAAGAGTTCTAATGACGATCGAGCAATGCTTTGATCTCGCATTGTCTCTGGACGAGAAGCTAACCAACTCATTGTTTCTCGTAAGCCCTGTCCGAGTCCGTGGAGAACCTGCTGCTTCCAACCCTGATGAGTTGCTTGGAGCAGTTGTTTTGTTGCGCCGTCGGGAAGTTTAGCGGCTTCTCGTTCAGCAACAGCGATCGCTGGAAGCATATTTTCACCCTCTGCCAACGCAGGAGTAAAATCAGCCGTTAAATCAACGCGATCGCTCGACATTTCTTGTTCATTTATGTTGAACTGTTGAGGCTGAAGACGTTGGAAAATCTCCCAATCTTGTCGAGTTGAGCCGTAATCCCAGACTTGCCCCTCACGCACAATTAAAACTATCTCATCGTTGCCGCGTGTAATGCTTGAGCCGTCTTGATCTTGAGTAATTTTGTAGCCTGCGATCGCAACTGTATCGTACAGCGGCTTCTCATCTCCTAGAGGGTTTAGTAGAAACTGAGCGGTATTTGCGATATCTTGTGCCTGAATGTTCTGAGCTTGCCAATCTAAACTCAGATCCTCTGGAGGCGGCTCATTCGATTCCATGCGCCATTGCAATTCTTCAGCTTGCTTGTACGCTTCACCAATCTCGCTCAAAGCAGTTGGAATCTCGCTCGGAGCCGCAACTAGAATTTGCCCTTCACGAGTTGTTTGAAGCACAGTTTTATCTTGAGACGCAACGGTTAGCGTGTCGTTTTCTGCGTCTTCAACAACGATGAAATTTTTAGACTGATATTGACGGTTTCCTGTTGCTGTTGTAACTCCTTGTAGATCCAAGACAGACTGAGCAAGAACTCGAAGCTGCTGTGCTTGTTGTACTTGATGTTGCTGCTCAGTTAGCTTAGAGCTTGATTGCAAACTTTTTGTTTCAGATCCTTGTTTTTCAGTATTTGTGTTTTCAGTATCCGTTGTGCTTTTCTCAGTTTGATTTTGTCTTTGAATTTGAAATGCAATTGCATTAACCGTCACGATTCCATCACTTTCCTCGCGGAACAGAACAGTATCCCCGTCTTTGATTTCGATCGCTGGAATCTTACCTTGATACTTTTTCGGATCAATGTCTTCGCTGACAGGTCTTTGCAGTGCATCAAAAATAGTTTTGAGTCGATCAGGAGTTAGCTCATTACGAAATTCTCCTCGTGCCATCTGTCCGTAAACCAAGCGCCGCCCCATTTGAATTCGCATTGTTTTGGGCGGCTCTAACTGTTGAGCGCGAGAAGAGTCTAAAGCATTAATCACTCCGCGTGTAGCTTGTGCGATCGCGCTCAACAATTGAGCTTGATCTTCCTGCATTGCCTGTGCTTCTGTTGGACTAACAGTAAATGCCATAATTAATTCTCCTGGTGTAGCAATCCTTGGAGCGCGATCGCTTGTGCCATTCCTTCAGCCCGATTCACAACATATTCTCCATTTACCTGAAAGACAGCCATTTCTCCGTCGAAGCGGTATTCAACAAACGGCGGCTGATAATCTGGTTCACAATACCGAAGGTAAACCAGTTGTCCTTTCTCAGAGCGAACATAGGGAATGTCATCAAACAATAGTTCGACAACGGTTGGAACGTAGCCTGGAGGCAAAAGTGGTAGATGTCTAGCACGAATGAGTTCGACAACGATTTCGGGTTCTTTGGCGAGAACTGCGATCGCTGCTTCGGATAATTCCCACTCTTGTAGCAGAGCTTGAATGTCTTGTGGCTTGAATGTTTGTACCATCGTAGTTTCCTCAGTGTTTCTAGGATTTCAATATTCGGCGTAATCGTCTGCGTTATACGAATCATCAGCTACGGTATCTTCAGTCTCTATGTTTTGATCATCGCCATTAGAGTCATGTGCAGAACTTTCGGCATCAGATTGAAGCGGAAACTGGCTTTCTGCAATCTGTTGTCGTTTTTCTGCTTCTGCATCAAGTTCGGCTTCTGTAATTTGTAGCTTTGCCATTCGTTCGGTTAGGCGATCGCGCACCGTATTCCACCACAATTTCTCACTTGCCTGTTGAAGCTCATCCTCGCGCTTGGGAACCTTCAGTTTTAGTTTTAGTGGAACTGATGCTTCACCTTGACCCTTGTAAGCTGGATTGATGAAAACACACTCACCTTGGTCAAGCTTGAGAATCTCATCGACGGTTAGCAATGAAACTTTCTGATACTGTTCGTTGCGACTGGTGCTGCGCTGCATTCCATAGTTGTGCGATCGTGTATGTAACCGAACTTCTTTTTCGCCTAAATAGCGCGAAACCAAGCCAGCCGTTTCATCGTCACGGGGATTGAAGAATACTTTCGTTCCACAGGCAGCAAAGATTGCCTTTGATAGTTCCCGTCCGTATGTGTGTTGCAGTTGAGCAAAGTTTTGATAGCCCAGAATTGTACAAAGACCATAGGAACGAAACTCATTAATCCACTTCGGCAAACCGTCTAGGTACAGCGTGGGCAACTCATCTAAACTTACAACTAACGGTTCTTTTCGAGGTTGGGAAAAGTTTCGAGCAACAATCAGATGAAGCATTGCAGCCAGTAGAGGTGCAACGACATCACGCTTTTGAGTATCTACTTGAAGAAATAGGATTTGCTTTCCAGTCAGATCAAGCGGAATGGTAGTTTCCCCAACAAAACTCGCAATTAGATCCTTTCCGATGAATTTATCAAATGTGCGTTGAGCGGTTGCAACAATCCCTGCAACTTGTTTCTCGGCATCTTCTGAAGATAGTAGTTGACTGAAGCTTTCTAATGTCCAAGTTGGAATTTTATTCGCTTCTCCAGCTTGACGAATGCGGGTCGGTAAATTAGGAAGATTGAGAATCTTCTTCGCCATGAGCAAATCAGGATACAAAGTTGTTTTTGCCAGTAGCATTACCGCCTCAACCAGTTTTTGCCCAGCACTTGAGAAGAAATCATTCTCACTCGCATTGCTACCGCGACGGGTATTTTTATAAATCACCTCAGCGAGTTGCCCTGCCATGAGAGAATCCGCCGCATCGCGCACAAAATCAAGCGGGTTACAAACTCCGGTATAGGGAAATCCAGGTGCAAAAACATGAACGCGATATCCTTGCGCCGCAGCGTAAGCAGCGTGTGCCTCGATCTGTGCGCCCTTGAAATCGTAAACGACGATCGCGAGTCCTTGCGCGATCGCGTCTCGAATCATTGGATCAATAATGCTATAAGTCTTGCCACTATTAGGCGCACCGCACACAGCGATCCCCTGCTGCATTTCAGGAACTTCTAAAGTCCCTGCTCTCAGTGTGACTCGATTGTGCTTTCTCTGATTTCGTTGTTGATGCGCGATCGTACTGGCGACTCGTTTTTCTGCACGACCGCCAAGCCGTCCCGTGGAAATTTTGCCTTTTTTGGAGTTTAGAAGATTCATACTAATGCTGAAAAGACACAATCCGAGTAGTAGCAATCCCATTCCTGACTTTGTTAAAGCCTGAGTTGTATTGGCGAATGTCGCAGACACAGCATGGGTAATCTCAGCAATATTGCTTTGATTATTGTGTTTAGCATTGTTACTACTCATACACTTTGGGCAACAACTGTGTTTCTACAATCTCATACCCTTTTCCATTGAACGCAAGCACTGATTGTTTTACTTGCCTGCCTTCTAGCTGATTAATCTTCAAAGTTGGCAATCCGTTCCGAATTGTAGGAGTCGGTTCAATGAGAGGAACTTTTGGAGGAAGTAGCGGTTTGAGATAGTTAGCGAAAACTTGTTGATATTGCTCTTTTGTCGTGGAGACATAACCTAAAAACTTGCATCCCAATGCACCGCATAATGGATTCCTGTGCGGATGATTTGCCTCGTTCATACTGCGTGTATCAACGAGAAAAAGCGGCTTAGATTGCCCTGTTTGAAAAATCCGCCAAACTTTCATTCTCCCAGTATCACCAGTAAAGTCAGAACTTAAGTTTTCTTTAACGACTTGTTGCATCAAACCTGGAGGCGCAGACCGAGCAGAGTTTTGCCATCCTGTCTCGACAGATGCGCTTTTCATCGCGAGAACTGCGATCGTACTTGTCAGAATTAGGCTCACAATTGCAACGAGTCGAAATCTCAATCTAAGCCGCATAATTTTCTTCTCCTATCGAGCCGCTTTTCTTGCACGAATTCCTAGCTGTTGTAGCGCCCAAACTTCCTCATCAAACCAGCGATCGCTTCTGGATTGTTTGATTTGTTGTTCAAACGTTGCTCTACCAATTCGTTTAATTTCTCTTTGGTAGCGCTGTAAGGTCAGTTGACGGGCAACAGTTTGAGGGATAGCACTGGCAAGCGCGAGTCGATCGCCCGTTGGATTGTAAAGCTCTCTTCGACAATTCTTGTTAGCAATCGAGATGATCAAGTCACTGGCAACCGGATCTCCTTGCTCATAGGCAGCGAATAGATAATAGTTTTTACCTTGCACCATCGTAGAACCAATGATTTCTGCACGAGCAACTTGAGCTTTGGGAATACAAGAATTGGCAGCCGAAGGAATATCAGTCGATTGTGCGGGAGAAGGTGCGATCGCAAATACAATCCACCCAATAAAGAACAGCACTCCGGTCTTGACAAACAGCGATTTTCTGGGAAATTTGTATGTCATGTTTCACTCCTACAGATTGGTGTATTTTCTTGGATCAACTGCTGTTCCACTGAAAGGTTGTCCTGGTGATGCCCCAGTGCGAACTTCAAAATGTAAGTGCGGTCCCGTTCCAAGTCCGGTGTGTCCACTTCGTGCGATCGGCTGTCCTTGTCTAACAGATGTCCCCACTTGGGTCGTCATTTCAGAGAGATGAGCATAACGGGTTTGCATTCCGTTGCTATGCTCGATGATAACGACATTACCGTAACCCTCTGCCCATCCTGCATAGATAACTTTACCGCCATCGGCTGCACGAACTGAAGTCCCTTCAGGTGTGCCGAGATCAAGTCCGCGATGGAAGCTGCTACACCCCGCACAAGGACTTTCACGCGCCCCAAAGTCGCTGGTCACTGGATAACCTGACACTGGAGCAATCAAACGTCCGGTCGATTTTGCACTGGCTGATTTTGTACAGTTCCCATTGCTTTTCGCAGCAGATTTATAGTTTCTCGCCAGTTCTTCACCGTAAGTTTTGAGTGTTAATCGCCCATGTCCATCGGTTGCATTGCCATCGATTGGAGCATAAGGACCGCCAAAGTGAATTTGTCCGATTCGCTCAATTAAGCGTTCACCCGAAAAGCCTTCCCGCTGTGCTTGTTGAATATTCCGAGTTTGATCAGCTTTAAAGATGTTATCTTGAGCCGAAGCAGGAAAGAATCGTGTAATTTCTGCCTCGCTGATTGCTGCTCCAGAGTCAGCCTTGCTTAAAAATGCACTTCCCCCTTCTTGTCGTTGAATTGATGCTCGAACATCAGAGCGATAGGACATATACTGATAGCGTCCTAGTCCGCGTCCACAGTTACCATCGCCATCACAGACAAAGCTACCTGCTGAACCGTAGTTGCCTTCGATACTCGAAAATGCTGCGGCGAGTGCCTTAAAATCGACGTTGCCTGCCCCGATTCCGCAAATTCCTCCATCATCACCAAAAGCTGCTTCTTGATAACCTGGTAATGCTTCAGCAGGAATGCCCATTGCTTTCGCTCGATCGATAACTCTATCGGGAATCGATGCCCCACTAGATGCACCACCCTGACTATCCAGTAAGCCTGTAAAGATAGGTTCTTTCTCGTGATAATTGAGAAATGGAACGGGACCTAAAAAGTAGGGTGTGCATCCCAGATCAGGAAGTCCACGTTTGCAAATTCGGAAATGTAGCGCTGTTGAAATAGTTCCTGTGCCCTCATCAACATCCCACACAGAAACCTTGAAGACATCGCCGAATGGATGCCGCCCAGTCGGTTCCTTACCATTGTTCACTGCGCCTAAAATACCAGAGCCGCCTTTTACTTTCTGATATTTGCCGGAAATCCATTGCTTGCCATACAACGGAGGTGCGCCAGCAAGTTCAATGTAAGCACAGTTCTCTTTGCAAGGAACTTGAAAGCCCTCGCGATCGCTACCCGAAATCGTATTCCGTCGATCGCTTTCTGCTGTTCCATATACCACATCAACAATCCCAATCATTCCAGTCGCTTGAATCGGATTCGGCATCTGAGCCAGTGGAACACTTCCTAATCCTGGCACTTCTGAGATTAAGCTGTTTTCCCAGTTAGCTAGATTTTGCAGCGGAACGTTTTGAAGATTGGGAATGTCTGAGATCGAGAACTGGTCGAGCTTCTGCCCAAGTTGTCCTAAACTCAACTGTCCAAACTGAGGATTTGCGCTCAAAATCTCCGTGATCGTGCTATCTGAGCTAGGGTTAAATCCAGGTGTTCCTGGAAATTGCTGGTTAAATAGCGCTGCGATCGCAGGAACTTGATTCAGGCGATAACTATCTAAGCCCGGAAGTGCAGTAACTAACTGATCAAGGGTTTGCTGGGTTGCAGCCTTAAAGTTAGATAAGGCAACTTGCTTTAGATCCAGTCGAGTCAGTTGAGCGATTGTGTACAGATTGAAGAACTGAGGATAGAGACTGGTTTGAAAGTCTCCTAGCTTCAGATAACTATCTGCGGTCTGCCCTGCTTTCCATTGACGCGAGAGATCGTAGCCCAGAGCTTGATTTAGATCCGAAGGCGCGACAAACTCACCATCTTCGAGAATCGGTGGCAACGTATGAAAGCTGATTTCTGACCAATTCGGGATTCGGGCGTACTGCCCATCCCACTCTACTGAAGCAATCGGTAGTGTTGCTTCACTATCAGGACTAGCGACAACGCTAATTGGAAAAAGCAGTGTGATGCAAAAGATTGCAAGCCCAATGACAAATGCTTCGAGGAGCTTAATTCGTCTAATTCTGCCCATGCTAATCATGGCTCGATCTCAATAGCTATATTGACTGTGTTTTCAAGCCCATCTCCACGAGTCGCGTAATAAGCTGTTGGGAGACACCCACTTGTTTCGCGGCATCGGCAACCTGGACACCGTTTTGAACCAGAGTGATGAGCGACTTCAAGCGGTTCCACAACTGATCGCGACGTGAGATTAAACGACGTGCCGCAGCAACTTCTAAACCTTGCTCGATTAACTCTGCCCCCGAATGTCCTCGGACCTGAGTAGCGACAGATTTTGGAGTGATTCGATTGGGTCGAATTGAGATCGTAGAATAACGAGGGCTGCCAGCGTTCGGGAAGGTCAAGCGAAAGGTATAAAGACCGCGATCGCTCATTACCGTAAGTAGAGTTGTTGCGGTCGCAGGTAAGTTTGGAAATTTCAAACGTTGAATTCGACGCAGGTGAATCACACTAGCTGTGCATGAATTTTGCCGATTTGCGCTCTGGCAATTCGCGTCGTCAAAATCGAGTGTAACTTGTGATGGGTCGTCGAGCCAAGCCTTGCGGATAGTCTCGCGAGTCGGACGAAAATCTAATGTCACTCCATGACCAGCATAAAGCTCGATCGTGGTTAGCGAAGTTTGCTGACTTGTTGAGACAGCAGAGCGATCTCTGCGCGTTTGTGCTTGAGCAGGTATTGTTGCTCCTGTGGCAAATATTGCGATGCTAACAGCAAGAAGTAAATGTTTCATACCATGATGACGATTTTTGTGAAATGTTGGTTAATTAGGAAGCAGCATCGATTGATTGACGAACACCTGAACCGGGCTACCAGACGCAATAAACAAAGAATTCGGACGCTGCTCCATTTCTTTAATTGCTTGTTTGTTGCGCTCTTCAATGGAACTCAAAACGGCATCTGATCCGCCTTCTAATGCCCCAGCCAGAATGTTTGGCTTAGGATTGCTTTCGGTAATGACCGTAGTGCCGTCTCCGGTTTGAATTCGGCTGTTAGAGCGAGTAAATAATTGCGCTGATCGTCGTACTGCCCCTAAAAGAAACTGTCCTGCGTCCATTGATGCAATTTCTTTTCCTCGATCTTCCAGTTGTTTTGCAACCAGTGGTTTACCATTCTCCCCGCGCACCTGAATTGCACCTACGGGTAAGTTCAGTTCTTTTTGCAAACTGTTTTCAGTCCAAACAGCGGTTGTTGCTGATAACTGAACTTGACCCGTTCGAGAGAATTGATCAACTTGAACGAGCAAATGCGCTCCATGAGGCACTGCTACTTGCCCTGTTGAATCTTTGAGCGGTTGAGTAAGTACGATCGTAAACTGATTAGGTCTTTTACTTGCTTCTGTGCCTCTAAAATCGCTTAGAGTGATAGGAGTTGCCAGAACTCCAGGTGTCGTTTCTCCAGCTATTAACGAATGTTGCCGAATCTGATTCTGTAAAATGGCAGCTTCAGCATCTTCCAGAACTGGAGGCTGAGACGTTGAAGTTTGAACCGCTGGCTGATTGGTTTCTGTTTGTGTTTCTGCGATCGTTCTCTCTGGTGTTGTCTGATTCAGTTGTTCAGATTGTGCGGTATCGTTTTGAGCGGAGGTTTCTGACACTTGATCAATATCCGCTACTATCTCAGTATCCGCTTGTATAGCTGATGTCGGTGCAATTCGAGCAGTTGGAATGGACTGCAAGGAATTCTCAGACTCGTCAGCTTGAGCTAAGTGCGATCGTTCTTCGATTGAATTACGGTGAGAACTACTGGCATTCGACCACCCACTGTCAGAAGATTGTTCTGAACGAGAAGAGCCATAACTCCCCAATTGAGCAAGTAGCTGCCATTGTTCCATTGAATTATCGGGCTGAACTTCAGTTTGAGTTGCTTGCTCTCTGACTGCCATCGATCGCGCAGCAGGAGTGTACCTGCTTGTATGTGGACTAACTGGAGCAGATACTAATCTGGGTGGACTCGTTTGGCTAACAATTTGTGGTGGCGTAGATGCAACGGTTACAGATTTCGATGAATCAGTCGCTTTAGCGGTTGAATTAGCTGGAATGCGTGGTAATTTCTGCTCAGGCTTGCTTTTCTTTGATAGGCGATTTTGTAAGCTGTCTTGATCGCCGATCGCCGCATTCGCCTTCAGCTTGCCATTCTCTTCCCGCAATCTCGATAATTCTTCTGGAACCGTTTCTGGCTGTGATGTAGTCTCGGTTGTGGTAGCTTGAGGCGAGTTTTTCTGAGCTTGTTTGAACCGTCCGCCACCTGCTAAAAACAAGGCAGCAAAGCCAAATACGGGAATGAGGAGCAATCCAATTAGGGCGAGCTTTGGAACAGGTTTTGTCCAAACAGGGCGGCTCGATCGAGCTAATTGAACCGGAAATTCGCCTTCATTTACCAACGGCTTCTCAACTGTGGGAGCTTGGGTAATTGCTTTCAAATCCTCAGTTGTTATGTTCTCGTGTGATTGTCCATTCATTTTGCTAAGTCCTCACGCTCTAAGGAACGAATTTCTTGAATCTGCAAACCACTTTCCAGCATTGAATACACTAAACGCTGATAGTCAGTTGTATTTTGTCCGAGTGGATTTTGTGGCGGATCAATTGCTTTAACGTAAATCGTGCGATTAAAGGGAATGGTTTGCCCTGCGGGATTCGCATCATCAAAAACGATGCGAGTAGCAATCATATGAATTCGCCATTGTCCTTCTCCGGTTAATTCCGGCACTGAGAAGTTTTGGGGAACGAGAACGGCGGCAACTTGTCCACGAAACACGCCTTCAGGCACAATATCGGCTGCAAGTTTTTGTAAAAACGCATCCCGAAAGTCAGGGGCTAACAGAAAAGATGCTTCCCAAGCACTGGTCGGAATCCGATGACGATCGCTGCGCCGACTTGCCGAATCTGGTGCAACTTCTTTTCCTGAATCGATTTGCGTTTTGTTTTGTCCTGGTAGCTTGCCCCAAGTGAAAGTCATGACTGCCCAGTTTGAAACGGTGCGTCGAATGACTTCTGGTTCACGATACTGATAATCTGTAGAACGGGCTGTAAAAGCGTGTCCATCGACTTGCTGTACGAGCGTCGGCGGCTTTTGATTCGATAGTTTCGAGAATGAAACCGCTAACCAGAACGTGACGATCGCGAGAATGAAAACGCCGAGCGAAAGACCTGCAAACGCTATCGGCAAAATGTCTGTAGAGTCCAGCTTAAATCGCTGACTTTTTCGCTTCAAATCAGAAATCTGCATATTCAAGTTAAACGAGTGTGTGAATTATTTGATGGGTAGGGTTGAAGTGCCGATCGCAATGATTCGAGAAACACCACCGGAAACGGCTCGAAAGACAGCCATGCCACCACCACCCGCAAGGGCTAATGCTAAAACAGGTGACAAGACACCGATGAGTAAGAGAAATCCAATATCCGAGGAAGATTGAGCATCAGCCGCAACAACCACGGTGGCAGCCAGCCCAACGACAACGTTGTAGGAAAACTTGGCAAGCCCCAAACTGAAGAAGCCGATTAACCATGCCCAAAGTGGACGACCCTGGAGCGGAATCACTGACCCAGCAACAGCGATTGGTCCAATCAGACCGGTCAACAACATCGATAGTTCAATCAGATTTGCGAATGCCCACTGAAGTCCCTTGAGAATTTGTTGAGCGACAGCTTGACCTGCGGTAGCAATCAGTCCTTCTCGAATGAAGTTCGTGAGTAAGCCTGGAGCCGTTAAAACTTTGCCTGCGACATCTTGTTTTTGATACTCCTGGCTCAATCGTTCATCGATCTCCCGTAGCCGTTCCCAGAGTCTTTGCACCCCGACTGTCATCCAGCCTTTTTGTTGATATTCCTGAGCTAACAAATCCTCGGCTCGTTTACCCGCCTCTCGAAAGCAGTCAATCTGTGCTTGTCCCTCTTTAGCTTCGCATTCAGTGTACTGTTGCTGAACTAAAGCTTTTGCCTGTTGGGAAACAACGACATCATTGAGCGCTTCCAGCATTGAAACCTCACCGATCTGTACTTCTAGTACCTTTCGAGTTTGGTCGTTGACGATGTTTCGGATTCCTAATGTCATTGATCCTAGCATAGCTCCGTTGTTAAAGAGCAATGCAAAAATGACAAATACCCAAATTACGTCCGGCAATGCTGGAAAGATACCACGCTCGATCGCATCTTTCACCCAGCCAACAGCAAAAAATACAAAAGCACCCACAACAATCGTGGCAGCAAAAGCATTAATGCCGTTATACAGTCCATTTGATCCATTAAAGATATCTGTCCAACGAGCATCCCAAGCTCCCTGAACTTTCTCAATTTGGCTGATGCTATCTTCAATGATGGTTTTTGCCCCTGTCACTTGAGCCAAAATGAACATAACTACCTCTTCGCATTGTCCTGAGTGCGATAAAGACCAGGGATGTAAAGTTCAGTCCGAGTCGCGCCACCGATTTCTAACTGTCTAGCAACGCGATCGCGGCGATTCGATTCATCGATGCCCTCGCTGGTGTTGGCGGAAAGTTGCGCGATCGCGCTATCAAGCTGCTGAATTTGCAGTAGCGCTGTGTGATTGTCGGCAGTCAATTGAGCCTGATTTGTCACGATTCCTGCTAGTGCTGCATTGATTTCAGCATTATTTTTCATGACATCTTGCGTAACTGTCAACGATTTTGCTTGTTGAGCCAGCTTCTGGGTTTCTTGGTATCCTTTTTGGCTAGTTTCAACAATCTTTGAAGTTCGATCTGCTTCTTTCTGAATTGTTGTTTTTCCCGTTTCTCCAAGCATAAGCGCAGACATCGATCTTGCCATTTCCTGATCGTATAAATTCGCTAAATCTCGCTGGCGCACAACTGGGTTTGTAGTCAGAACGCCTGGATTCATGTCTGTTTGTGTCGTCCGAACTTTGTATGGATCAGGCGGATTAGAGCCAGTCACTGACTCTAACTCGTTCCATGCACCTCCCATTGCGACTTTCATCATGGTTTCAAAGATGGGATCAAGCTCATTGAATTGTTGCTGAATTCGGGCTAGGGGATTGAGGTAGTTATTCAGCACCCATTGCTGTACCTCGTCGCCGATGCCTCCCGGCATGAATGAAGCGGTAGCCACACCAGATACCAGCAGTGGAATGACTGTACCTGTCCCAATGACAAATCGTTTAATAATTCGCGATTTTTTCATTTTCAATTCCTCAGTATTATTGCTTTGTGTCCGTTATTGATGTAAATCAGGTTTTCAGTTGTTGCAGCGTTAGAAATCAATGGGTCTTCTTGCAGTGTGTCTTCTTCGGTTTTTTCTGAAATTGGCGCGATCGTATCCATCGATCGACCTGCCCGAACTGCCTCAGCATAGAGCTTAGAAAAAGCTGAGTACCCGTGAAACTTGTTGGTGTACTGAGCTAACACACGATGTCGCGCTCGTTGTTCCTTTTGATTATTGGCGACGGCTGCCAGTAACTCTGGTGAGGGATGATGACTACACTCAGTTAATCGAGCATCAGCATCCACAAGCCAATGGGAGCAAAGCCGCGTAGGGTCTGTTCGGAAAGACTCGTCAGTATTTCTCATCAATACATTGGGGTCATAGCCGAAAAAGCGTTGATATGAAGCAAGCGAATTCGGCTGAATTGCACCAATCAAGCGAGTGTTGAGGTTCTGAAGAATTTGAGATCCAGCGACTGAGTTTGCGATCGTATCTGGATCTTGTCCGCTAATGACCGGACGAATGCCTGATTTCGCACCATTCGCGCAGACTTGCCCAATGATCTGAGCAATTCCGTTGTACTTGAATAGAATCGGACTTTCATCGATCGCCAGAATACTATCCGTCACCTCCAAGGCTTTTCTAAATGCCATTGATTGAGCCGATAATGCTAAAACTGCGGCTTCAATGTTGTCACCGACATTCCGCAGAGCAAATACAATGAACTTGGCATCAGTACGAATCGTGCTGGGCTGAGAAATAGCCTTACCCACTCGACTGGTGAGCCAGCCTTTTAGCTCAAGAAGAATGGTTGCGATCGCTTCGGAGACCATCTCAGATTCAATCTCTAAGTCTAGATGTGTCACCAACTTGATGAAGTCAACAAGTGTTGGCATCTCAAACCAAACTTTACTGCCAAATCCTGCTTCAAAAGCCGCATCGTATCGGGTTTGAATTTGCAAATCGTTGAAGAATTCAGCGATCGCTTGCCATAAGACAGTATGAACTCGTTTTCCCAGTTGCCCCTCTGTCTCCGTTCCCATCACCATAATGCTGAGAGCTTTAACCAAGAACTCTTTGTAATCATCGAGCCGTTCAGCCTGCTGTTTTTCGGGAAGATGTCGGACATCGGGAATCTGGAATAAATTGTTCGCTTCTGACCCGATATCAAAGTAAGCACCTTGATCACCGAAGAACTTTACTAAGTCAGTGTACGTAGTTGTTCCATCAGCTTTCGGGTAGTCCAGCGAAATAACGTGCATTCCGTTGGCAATCCCACAAGTGAAGATGTCAGACATCAAAACCGACTTACCACTGCGAGTTTCTCCCATGATGAAGATGCCGCGATGTTTGGTAATGAAATCAATTAGAAGCGGCGCATTGTCCTCGCGAGTAATGAACTCTATGCCGCGTGAATCGACAGGTCGAGTACAGGCAAGAGGCATTAATCCAGGGGCTTCATTCGTGAGATAGAGTTGTTTGCGATCGTCACCCAACAACCAATCATCGACGATTGGGAGCGACCTTAACCACAAAGACCAGGCAACCTCAGTTTCTCGAATAAAGTCACCCTGCGGAAAGGCGTTCGTCAGCTTTTGGCAAGTTTCATCAAGGGTATGTGTATCATTACGATAGATGAGCGCAACGACTGAAACCCAAACGGGCATCGCACCCTCAAGAATTTTCTCCTGAGCCTCCACCCCCTTTTTCATTCGCATTTGTGAAAGAACATCGACGTTTTTAAGTTCAGCGGCTCGATGAGTGGCAGTGTAATTTTGCTTGGTGAGCCGTTGTAAAGTGATTCGAGTCATCGTGCGATCAGCAGCCGCCAATTCACAGACAAACTCACAATCTGGAAATTGAGAAAACACTTTCCAAAGATAGTAAAGCTGATGTTCAGGTGAAGCAAATCCGGGTGGTTTTGTTTCAAGCGCGATCGCTCCCACATATCTACCCTTAACCCATGCCCACTCTCGATCTGCTTTCGGATGGCTCGGTCTACCATTCTCCCCACGAACTACCACACTGAGCGCGTGATACGGCTCTCGGATCTCTTCGCTTAGGTTCACAGTTCCGGCAGCTTCTCGCAGAGTCAGGCATTGAGGTAAAGGCGCTGCTTGTCGAGTGTTAAACTCACGCCATACATAGTTCCAGAGTTCGATAGCAGTCATTGGAGTTCCATGAAGCCCCATGCGGGTGTTCACTTGCTGCTCCCAATACAAATAGCCATCGGTGAAGGCTTGAGTCAAAAGCTCCAAATAATGTGCTTTCTCCTTCGATTCCTTCATGCCTTTGAGCGTTTCGTATTGATTGACAAGCCATGCTAAGAGCTTCTCAGTCCGATCTTTACTGGTTCCTCGTCCTGGCTCGATCGTATAAGTTGCAAACAGGTAAATTTGCTTGGGTTGTCGTTCACCTCGTAGCGTTAATTCTCGCGTGGATCGCTGCTGTGCCAAAAGTAGGAACTGAGTTTCTAGATTGTCGGTTGAGTTGATCAGGTGTTCTAGCTCTTGTTGGCGATCGACATCCTGGGCAAACGATCGCAGATGAATGCGAAGTCGATCGCCGGATCGCAACCCTTTTGCTCCTTCTTCCAATCGAGCAAGAACTGTTTCTGCTTGACCACTAGCGAGTAGAGTGTGGATTCCTGCAACTCGGAAGCCAAACACGAATGAGTACTTGCGCCCTTTCTTGAGCAAATACGCACCGACATTTCGACCTCGCAGTTCTAGACTGCAAATGAACTCGAGGTGTGATTCGTTTTCAAAGGGCTTGAAATGATAGTGCTTAGTGCTGGCTCGTTTCTTCGTCATGTTCTTGCTCTAAACAACTGGTGTAGTGAACATAGCCCCGATTCCAGTCGGGAGGTGAGACGAACTTATTCGTAAATCTCCAGGTTTTTTCGCCAACCACAAGCCACCAAGTACTGAGACCCCAGGCACTAACAAGTAGAAACCATAGAAATCCGAGTGACAGTACAACGTGGACTAGAAAATAGGAACCGACCAAGATGACCAGAGAAGGGGCGAGTAAAGCGGCTGGAATCGGACCTAAGCTGGGTTGCTTTCCTAAACTCTGGTTGACGGGACGGAATTGATCGACGCGATTTTGTTCAGCCATAACTACGTTCTGGGTGCTGGTGTGGCGTTTGTGTTACCTCCACCAAAGAACATGGCGCTGAGTCCTTCTACGACTACAACGGCAGCAACGACGATGAATGCGTTCTGCATCAAAGGTTGCCACTGTTCACCGCGTTGCGCTTGATAAACGGCAAATAGAACAAAGCCGACCGCAGTGACCCAGACCACGATTCTAAGTAAGCCAAATAGAAACGTGATGATGCCACCGTCAATGTACTGTCCAAAGATAGTGTTCGCTTGCTGTTCAGCAGAATTGAACAGTTGAGCGGATGCTGGATCAGAGCTAAGGGTAATGCCTGCAAAGCACAATGCTGCAATGATCGCGCCCATCATTCTCCAGCCACCACAGCGGCGGAACCAAGGATGAGCAGTAAACAACGGAATCCATTCAAAAAATCGAATGACTAAAGCTGCCAGAGCAACCATGAACCAAATGGAAATCGGGAAATGAGTGATCACGAGCAGAGCAGTTAAGCAAAGACAGGCAACAAACGGGATGAATTGGCTTAATCGGTTTTTCCGGCTCAAGTCAAGGGTTCGAGCCGAGCGGGACTGCAACGAAGGGAACGCCATCGTTTTGACTCCTGATATTTAGAAAACGCTAAAGCTTTGTCGCGAAGCTATCAAACAAGACTTCGTGAGTGAGAGTGGAGATGAAACTTTGGTGTGCTGCCCTGATCGAATTTGTCGGTCTTGTGAAATTCGAGACAAAAGTATCTTAATCGGATCGTTCAAGCTCTTAGCAAAGTTTACAAGTTGAAATAGTACAGGACTACTGTGTTCATTTAGAAAGTGTTTACAGAGATAATTTAGGGAGATCACGGATAAATGAATTTATATTATTCCTGAAATGTTTTGATTTAACTCTGCTCATTTAGATGCCGATCGACAGCGATCGAGAACCAGAAACTTGAGCCAAAAGCTCGGTTTAATGAAGTTTTTAACATCCTAATTATTAAATTTCTCTATTTAGCGAAACGATAGATAATTCGTATGTTGCTGAATTTAATCTCTACATAGCTAAGTGACTTTTCTCTATGTGGTTGTGATTGATTAAACCAATAACTAAGTGGTTATATTGTTGAACTGACAGTTTTCTTAAGCTTGTTTTTACATTTAAATTTGGTATTCTTTTCAGTATTTCTGTCTTTCAAAAAGGAGGGTTTTTGATAGTTAATACTTCAGTTGATTTCTAGTTTCTACAGCTTTAAAGATAAATTTCACAACCACTATCAAAACGATAATCCTAATTTTCCGGTTAGTGATTTTCATGACCGTAGGAGGTATTAAGAAAATTACACATAATGGTTCATGTTGATTGGCTACAGACGAATTTCGCCTGATGACCAAACGCTAGACCTGCAAACTGACGCTCTGAATCAGGCGGGGTGCGACCGCATTTTTATGGACATTACAACTGAGCCAGGAGCAGAACAGCCTGGACTCGATGAAGCGGCTGCCTACGCACGTCCCGGTGATGTTCTCGTCGTGTGGCGAATAGAGCGAGTTGGTAAACCGCTGAAGCAATTATTTGAGTGGATGATTGATCTGCACGATCGCGGTATCAGCTTTAAGAGCCTTGAAGAGAATTTAGACACCCAGACCTATGACCCCTCAGAGATGTTGCGGGTGCTCCGAGTCTTCGTTGAGTCTGAGCAGCAAGTTTTGACCGAAAAAACGCGAATTGGTTTGAAGAGAGCGAAAACTAGAGGCAGAAAAGGCGGACGGAAGCGATCGCTCACTCCACAACAAATCCGCATCGGTAGAACCTTGGCAGCCGATCCAACTCAAACGGTCAAAGATATTTGTCGATCGCTCAAAATTTCTGAATCGACGTATTACCGTTACATTCACCCAAAACAGTCGCTGGAGTAGGGAACTAACCTCGGTTGCTCTTAACTGCTCAACCTCTAAAAATGTCTCAAGCAAATCAAGTCTAGCTTGCCAGCACTCCGGAAATTGGCGATCATTTTGATTAGCGGAGATAAACTTGTTCTATAGCTTCCAGCCTTCGGCTTGCGCGAAGCGTGTCCGTATTAAAGCATTCAGAAGGTTTAAATTATTAAAGGCTCAATTCTCTGAATCACACTGCTGCAAATCCGACAAAATTTGCTGGGCTTCAAATTGAGTTACGGTTGCGGTTGTTTTCTGAAACTGCTGCATGACATACCACTTATAGTCGGGTAATGACCAACCGAGGCGAACGGTTTCTCGAAAAATCTGCCGCATATCCTGTTCTTGTTGCGTTGTGCAGCCCGAATGAGGGTCTGGATAAAACGCAGGAGGCTGCCCGGATGCGGTGAGTTGAAACAACTCGATCGGATACTGCTGCATGATTTCGACGAGCGCGATCGGCGATCGATTCCAGTACCAACTAGGGCGCAAGTACCAATCTGCTCTCTGAAGGTCAAAATCGGGCGGTGGAGCCGTGTAAAAGATAGCGTTTAATCCGTTTACCTCTGGGTCGATGTACTCGGTTTGAGCCGCCTGATAGAGCCACTCTGTCTCCTGTTGAGTCAGCGGACGAGGTTGAATCTGATTCGGCAATTCCAATATCAATAAGCCTGCGTTCCACATCTCTGCCTTCGTCTTGAGGTCAAGCGAGGGTGTCGGATGATCGGTTGATGTAGTCGATCGGGAAGAAACGGAGCCTTCAGGTTTCTGAGCAGGAGGCACACCAAACCCTTTGAACTTTGCCATAACGGATTTTGCCTAATCAGATCTGGCTTCATTATCGCATTGTGGCGAATTGAGGTTTAACCATCCTGGATTAAGTTGCGACCACGCTAGGGCTTCTGCTCGCAAAATCGGATCGCCAGAATCAAAATACTGCTGCATTCGCGCCAATTGACTTTCTGATGGTTCTTGCCCAGGGGTGAGTTGTTGAGCGATTTGAACTGCCGCTTGCTGTGCTTCCTGCCATGCTTGTTGTTCTAGCGCCGTTTGTGGCTCAAACTGTTGATTCTGACAATCCTGAACCGATTGCTCTAAAGGTTGATTCGACAGCACATTACGACCTATGGAGTCAGAATGGTCGAGGCTTGAATTCCTAGAATCATTGCTAGAAGCAGCATTACCGCCATTGCTAGGTAATAAGCTTGGAGCATTTATGCTCTCTATTAGGCAAGTCAAATCTTGATCACACTGTTGTTTTTGATCAAAGTCAACCTCAACTTTAGAGAGACTGAATGAAGTATCTGTGAGAAAGTTTGGATGCCACAGATCTCGATGACGATAAAGCGAACCGCCACCAATTTTGTATTGAATTAATGCCTTGAATCTAGCTGTTGCATTTGCTGGTAAAGTTCCTTTTTCGAGTAGGTTCGCGATCGCACTCCGAATTCGATCTCTCGCGGATTGGGACTGTTGTTGATTCCAAGACGGAGCTTGACAGATCGCAGCTTCGAGTTCTTCAGACTTTGCCTTAAATTTTCCTCGCTCATCGCCATAGTGAAAATAATGACTCGATTCAATACATCGCGCCCACTCTTCTGCACGATGCTCGATTTCATGCTGATGCCGACACCACTCTCGATAGCCGGGTAATGACTTTGCTGTTTCGACGATTTCTTCGATTAGCGCTGCTCCTTCTAAAGGTTGTCCGCCGGAGAGAATGTGGTGAAAGATGTACGATCGCATCGTAATCCGCCCTAACAGTCGATTCGTCTGTCCTGAACCTGTCCAACCGAGTTCGATTTCTGTATTGAGGTCATTAACAAACTTCTCAGCTTTACCGGAGATTCGATAGATTCGCCGTTTTGCCTGCTTGAGAATCAGCTTCAGGGTTTTAGTGTCGAGATCATTCCGGCGCTGGGCAAACTGCCAGCGATCGACAAATGTTTGCTGTGTACTCCAAATCGGTTGGAATTCATCGTTGAGCAAGTAGGAGCCGATTTGAAGAGGCAGACGGTGGGCATTGAATAAATTGGGCTTTTCACCAGGAGTATAAGGCTTGGGATTGGGAAAGACTTCGAGTTGTCCAGGAATGAGTTTGAAGCCGATGTTTTCGAGCAGGGTTGCAACTGCGATCGCTAACTGCCAACTACTTTGCGCTTTCGGGAATGGAAAGTAAAGATGTAAACCCCCGCTGTAGCTTGAGGTGCAGATGATCGACTCGACTAAACCGAGCGGCTCCAATGCTCCAGTAATTCGAGAAATCGCAAACGGATCACGATTCGGGTGATATGGACTGCCAGCGTCGATATCAATCAGGCAGTATTGAGTTTGTGCGCCGAAGCGAACGCCGTAAAGGTAGCCGCCTTGCTGGATTAAACGATCGTTGAGCGGATGACGAGTCTCAGTTTGCCACTCCACTTTTCTACCAGGGTCAGGATGTTCTGACCAAATGTAGTCATAGCGGTGCGGAAATAACTGAAGAAACGCATCGTTTGTTTCTTGAATAGACTGAAATGAACCGAAGGGCTTGGCTTTCATAACCTGAGTAACGGCTAATCGTACAGAAATTCAGTTGAATCCTGCTAATCTGCTTGGAACAAACGAATCAGGATCAGGCTTCGCGAAATTATGACAGATCCCGTTTTGAGGCGTTTTGAGTTGGATCAGTCTTAATCAGACTGATCAGGTGTCATAAAAACGCTGGAACCATTACGGTGTAAGCGCTTTAAAAATGAATTATGGGAGGATCTGGGGCAGATTATGGGAGGATTCGGAGCTAGATTGGGAGGATTCGGAGCGACTTGTCATAATGCTCTAGGATTGATGCTGTCTAGCTTTGAGCGCGATTTTAACGATGAAATTTTTTATGACAAGCTCAATTTATGACAATCACTTGATCGCGAAAATTTGAAAAACGTCATAGATCCAAAACGCGCCGGAGTGAAATTTCAAGTTCAGGACTGATTGGACGATCGCCCGACTCGATCTTGGCGATCAAGCTCTGATGAACTTTGAGCGTCCCCGCAAGTTTTGCTTGCGTCCATTTTCTGGCTTTGCGGACAATTTTCACGTCTGAACCAGTCAGTTTTCGAGTCAAAGCATTCGCTTCCAACTTTCGTTGTCGTGCCTGCTTCGGTTGTGCAAACGCTTCCATTCGTTGAGGAATTGGATTCGGCGGTTTAATCACTAACTTCTGTTCTAACCAAAGCTCAATCCACCCTTTGGGTTTCCGCAGTTTATGACAAGGATCTAACCATTCTGGATAGGGTTTTGTATAAAACATTGGTGTTTTATCCAGGCTTGCATCGAGTTCAGGCGAATAGTTTTCTGGATACCAACCCAGTTCTAATAGAAGCTTTAGAGCATGATTCCATCGATCGAACAGCGATCGAGCTTTTTCGCTACTGCGCCGCGCTTCCTGAACCACAATTTCCGGTAGAACTGCTTCAAGCAAAGTTTTAACTTTGTATTCATACGGATTTCGGTCTCTCGCTCGAATGCGAACGTCTAGTGTCAAGTGAATCGCAAGCCGTAGCGTAAGTTCATCGTGATAAGGATCAAGCCGAAGAATATTAAGGGCAAGGTATCCAAATTGATAGAGTGCTTCTTTGGCTCTGCTCCCTGCTTGGTTGAGGAAGTGTGCAGTCCACAATCCGGGGCGCACTGTGATGTACACTTCGTCTGGCTGATCAATCTTGCCCGTTGTCCAGTCGAACTGTCCATGCACATCAACCAGCACTTCCCACATTCTGCCAACGGGTGTACTTGCATCTACTTTCGTTTTGCCGCGTCCTTCTATCCAAACAGCTTTAACGAGCAAGCAGGATAAAGCATAAGCAATGCTCGCAACTTCGTTTCGTTTAGCAGGGAGTGTTGAACTGTGGTTCTTATCCCAACCCAACTCGGTCACAATATCGCTTGCTTTGAGTGTAAACGTACTTTCCCAAGGTTTTCCTTGCCGCATTGCATGAGCCGCAAAGATAAATTGCAGCTTAACCGTATTGAAGCCGAACTTATTAATGATTTGCTCAGCCGCTTCCCACGGCAGCGTTTCAATATCGCCAGGACTCGTAATGTAATGTTCGAGAAAATTGCTTTGATTATTTTTCGAGTAGTATCGAAAGTGAGCAACTCCGCCTGCATCAGGCTTCCAAAGCTCGGTTTGAAGCTGGGCTGAAATACTACTGACAATTGGTAAACCTGTTGGAATTGCCGCGATCGTATCTACCTGTGACAATCGAACCTCTGTATTGGGTGATGTTTTCTCAACCTCACGACTGTTTAAGCCCAATAGCTGTTCTAGTGCAATGGATGGGTAGTTGGGCAGATCTAGATCGTGCAAAATCTGATTGACTAAGGTTTGTGAATAAAACTCTTCGAGTCGATGAATTTTACGCTTAACCGCGATCGTGTTCTGCCCAAACAGGTAATCAGACAGGTTCTGGTGAAGTGTGTCTTGATTCCAATTTTCAAGTGCTGTTTCTCCACCCGCTTCTCGTTTTAGATCTTCTATTGCCCAGACGATTAAGTTTGACCAAATTTCTTTCGCGGCATCTTCCCAAATCCGATGTTTCTCGAATAGGTTCTCCACTAAAGATTTGATGCGGCTCAACAAGGATTCACTGTCGAGATTTGTCTTGAGGGTTGTTGGGCTATCCTCACCGGATGTAACCACTTCAAAATAAGGCAGTCCAGGCTCGATCGAGGTTTGTCCAGCCCAACTCATTTGATCAGAAACCTGCTGGCGATAGATTGCGACGAGTTGTTGAGTTAGCTGAACCGTGACTAAATCTAATAATGGGGATTGAGTCCTCAAATATTGAACTGCGGCTTCAATCTGCTGTGCGTTTAGGGGTTGCTGGGCAGTTTGTAGCAAGATTGACGAAGCGTTAGGTTCTTGGCGGTGATTTGAGGGAGTGCTACCAGGATTGAGCAAGCTGGATGCCTGCTGATTTTGCGAAAGCTCAAAAAGCGGCTCAACGATCAGATCATCATGACCGGTCTGTTTGGTTTTACGGCTTTTTTTGGCGCTACTTTGCGAATTGCCAGCTTTCACGGTTCACTTCTCCAGTCCTCAAGAAAACGCCCTCAAGAAGGGATTTAGCTTATGCTACCACTCCCGTTATTCGCGCCGCCTATTTTTCTTATGTACAGTACTATAGTTTAGACGTACATAAGAAATAGAAGAATCTCTTTGAGGAAATTGGGCGAAAATTTTAGCAACCAAATACGGCATACTGAACAGAACAATTGTCTATTAGCTGAAATTTTGTGTCTAAACGCTCATCGCTTTTGCCGAATGGATATGACGACTTCTTGCAGAATCTGAAGGAGCAAATTCGGACTGCTCAAGTTAGAGCGTCGCTAGCAGTCAATTTCGAGTTAATTCTGCTCTATTGGCAGATTGGAAAAGCGATTTTAGAACGGCAACAGCGGGAAGGCTGGGGCGCAAAGGTGATTGAAAAATTATCGAAAGACTTGCAGCACGAGTTTCCTCAAATGAAAGGATTCTCTCGATCGAATCTCACGTATATGCGGGCATTTGCTGAGGTATACGAGGATGAGGCAATTATCCAACGCAGCGTTGGACAATTACCGTGGCGACACAACATCGCACTTCTGGAGAAGCTGAAATCTTTAGATATGCGACTTTGGTACGGCGAGAAAGCGATCGAGAATGGCTGGAGCCGGGATATTTTGGTTTATCAGATCGAGAGTAAGCTGTTCGAGCGGCAGGGCGGTGCAATTACAAACTTCGAGCGAACGCTACCTAAACCGCAGTCTGATTTTGCACAGCAGTTGATTAAAGACCCGTATGTGCGACGTGAAAGTCGCCCGTTTCGAGTGAGAGGACATCCTCTCCAGAGACTCCTTCTCTCTGTCCTCACGTAACAGAGTCCATGACTCCGCCTACGGTGGCAGTAAGTAATGAACCCACTGGAATGCAAGGCACGAAAGCGGACGCTACAGAAAGCCTCATTCTGTAGAGACTGCTAGAGGAAGGCTCAGACAGGTTAGCGCAAGCGAATCGCTGTAAGCTTCGTAATCTTTGTAGAGAGTGAAATCAGGCTGACACACTCTGACCAAAAGGTGCGTGGGAGGTTATCAGGTTGTATGGGACTGATAACGAAGGACACAAGCCCCACCGGAGTAAAGGCGGAACCTTGCTGAGTTGCATCTCGAACGGACGGAACACGGTAAGCCCGATAGATTCTCCAACGACGGTCGATAGCTGGAGAATCATTTTCATCAAGAGAAATCGGCACCACTTTTTTCGAGTCATCTTTTTTGTTTATTATTTTCTCACTGGTTTTATTTTTGTTTATTTGACTGTACCCTTCGTACGTCTTCTTTATCCTGGATGGTTTTTTTAATCCTCGTATTCTAAACCAAAATGATACGATTTAAATAACATTTTAACGAAAAATCAAACAATAAATAAATTATACAATCCACTCCTAAAATCATAAGAAAAAC
>JALOOO010000171.1 GCA_025454375.1 Leptolyngbya sp. Prado105
GCCTACAGTAACCGAATTCGCGGCGAACGGGCGGATAATCTCGAACGAGCGATTACTACCTATGAACAAGCGCTCCAAGTCAGAACTCGCGACGCATTTCCTGAAGATTGGGCTGTTACGCAGAATAACTTGGCGATTGCCTATGCTGATCGAATTCGCGGCGAACGGGCAGATAATCTCGAACAGGCGATCACTTCCTATGAACAAGCGCTCCAAGTCTACATCCGTGATGCTTTCCCTAATGACTGTCGCCGAACAGCGCGTAATCTTGGTAATCTTCACTTCCGGCAACAGAACTGGAATGCGGCAAAGACAGCCTACAGCAATGCTCTAGAAGCTACCGAAATCCTTTACCAGTCCTGCATTCTCCTAGAGGGCAAAGCGGCAGAACTGGCAGAAACGGCAGACCTCCCTCGGCGAACGGCTTATGTGCTAGCTCAGACTGGCAATCTTATCCAAGCGGTGGAAATCTTAGAACAAGGACGGGCGCGTGGGCTAAGCGAAAGTCTGAACCGCGATCGCGCCGATCTCGCTCAACTCCAACAACTCCATCCAGACCTATACAGCCAATACCAAACCCTAACCCAATCCCTTCGCAATCTAGAAAGTACGCAACGAGAGCAATCTGTTTCCTCCGATCGTCAGCAACCCACTCCTGAAGTCACCAGAGAAACCGCGATCGCACTCCTGAAGCAACTCGATCACCTGATCCAACATATCCGCCAGGTTCCTAGCTACGAAAACTTCCTGACTCTGCCCAAGTTTGCAGAAATTCATGCGGCTACCCAGCACGATCGCCCCTTGGTCTACCTTATCAGCACCTCTGCGGGTAGCCTTGCACTACTGGTCACGCCAGACAACATCGATGCGATCTGGCTCAACAACTTCACCGATACCGAATTAATTGACCTGCTGAATAACACTTGGTTTGCTGCCTACGGTCAATCCCAGCGCGATCGAGAAGGCTGGTACGATGCGATTGATCGCGTCACTCGTCAACTTTGGGAACCGCTAATGGAACCCCTGATTCGTCATCTCCAAACCCAGAATATCAAGCAAGCGATTCTCATCCCGACTGGATACCTCAGCCTACTCCCGCTCCACGCTGCTTGGACGGAGGATGCTACAAAGCCGACTGGACGACGCTATGCCCTCGATGATATCCACTTCACCTACACCCCTAATGCCAAATCTCTCACAGCTACTCAAGCGATCTCTGATCGGACTTCAGCCAACACGATTTTAGCGATCGACAATCCTCGCAACGATCTCCCTAACTCAGAACGAGAAGTCCAAGCCGCGATCTCTAACTTCCACCAATGCACGGTTCTTCGACACGCCGAAGCTACGACCGAAGCCGTGCGATCGCATCTTTCAGAAGCCTCGATCGTTCATTTCGCCTGTCACGGTAAAGCCGAACTCACTGAACCGCTCACGAGCGGACTTGAAATGAGCGACGGGCGGCTTACCCTGCGGGACATTCTTGCGCTGAACCTGAGCGATCGCGGGGGCATTCGTCTCGCCATCCTCTCCGCCTGTGAAACTGGACTTTCCGGTATCGAAAACGCCGACGAAGCCATCAGCCTTCCCACTGGACTCCTGCAAGCTGGAGTCGCTGGAGTCATTGCATCACTCTGGGCAGTCTCCGACCTCAGCACCATGCTGCTCATCACCAAATTCTATGACCTCTGGCGCGAGCAGAACTTACCGCCCGATCAAGCACTCCGTCAAGCCCAAATCTGGTTGCGTGACACCACCAATGAAGAAAAAATTGCTGAATTTAAGGCATTCATTCCCATGATCGCAAATACCCGAATGTCCCCTACTACTGCCCAACAGCTTTATGACGAACTTGCGTGGGAAACGAAAAACGATCGTTCCTTCGCTCATCCCTTTCATTGGGCAGCTTTTAACTACACTGGAATCTAGCTTCTCCCAAATCGCTGATCACTAATCTGCTTCTCAATCGCCATGACCCAACCCAAAACTATCCTCACCGCTGCCCATGCCATTTGCCCTCACTTGGCTACTCTTCTTGATGCAGAAACGGCTCAACAAGTCGATCTCGAACTGAGATCGCTGCTGATCCAAGCTGAAACTGGGCAATCTGTCGAAACTTCAATCACAGAAGTTCTCCGACAGCACGAACCGACTCAAGCTTGGATGCGGGGCTATCTCAAGGGCGAAACTCCAGATCAAATTACGCGATCGATGCAGTTTCCTAGCGGTAACGCTGCTCCCAGTCCCGCTACGACAACCTTCAAATGCCCCCACTGCGACTATACTGACACCGTTCCTCAAGTTGGGATGATCCCAGAACCCTGCCCAACTCATGGCACCATCCCTGCCTAGCCACCCCTTATCAGGGGCATTCTTATGTCAGCAAAATTCTTGGAAGGGTTCGGAAATAAACTTGCCGAACAATGGATCGCCAATCTATTCGCACCCGCATTCATCTTCTGGATCGGCGGCGTTCTCGCTTATATTCACCGCTATGGTTGGCAATCGATTGCCCAATGGTTTCCCGATGCCAAATTTGAGCCGCTCCAAGTCAGCATTCTCGCGATCGTGTTCATCGTCGTTCTCATCTCCGCCTTTGTCATCCAACGCTTTGATACCGAAGTGCTACGCGGACTCGAAGGCTATTGGTATCCGGGCATTCGCGATTTAGGGCGACCCATCCTTGATCGCATGACCCAATCCCAAATTGAGCGTCGAAAAAAGCTCTTAAACCGCTGGAAGAAACTACACGAGAAATATAACCAGCACCAACTTTCTGCCCTCGATCGCGCCGAATACGTTAGGCTCGATCGTGCCCTCCGCCAATTCCCCAATCTCGACGACGACTTCATGCCCACTCGTCTCGGCAACATCCTCCGTGCCGCCGAACGTCGCCCCTACGATCGCTATGGACTCGATCCCATCGTTTGCTGGTCCCGTCTTTGGCTCCTCATGCCCGACAGCGCCAGAAAAGAACTGCAAGATGCCCGCACCGAACTCAACAACGGTGTGCGAATTTGGTCGTGGAGTATTCTCTTTCTGGTCTGGACAATCTGGACAGGGTGGGCAATCCCTTGCGCGATCACATCTGCTTTCTTTGCCTACTGCTGGATACTCGATACTGCGAGCGTCTACGGCGACCTGATCGAATCCGTCTTTGATCTCTACCGCATTTCCCTCTACGAATCGCTCCGCTTTCCCTTACCCGCCCATCCCGCAGAAGAAAAAGCAATGGGCTTGCAAGTGACCGAGTACCTTTTCCGGGGATCTCAGTCAGATCGTCTCCAGTTCACACTGCCCACAAGCAGCGAGAAAAAGTAAAGGTGATAAGCAGTGGGTAGGGTTAGCACTTGATGCTGAAACACTAAAAATTGTTGGACTGCACTTTGGCGATCGTTACCGCCGATCTATCGTCAGTGTGCTGTGATTCACACTGACCGATGGAGTACTTATTCAAGTGCTTTACCGAGTAGTCGTCATCGTCCCGTTGATAAAGACAGTGGCTTTACAAGCTACATTGAGCGGTTTAACTGCACCCTGAGATACGCTGTCTCTCTCGCTGATTCCCTTCGCCTGCCCTTTCCTAATCATATTCATTAGTTTTCTCTCTGAGCAACATCTCGGCTGTCAGAATCGCCCACCCTTCAAGCTTCGGTTTTCCGACATGGCGACTTCTATGTCTTGTTACAAAAGAGCTGTTGGGAAATAGGTAGGCTTAAAAGTGAAAGTTTGACGATCACTCTTTTTGCCCGCTCAATTAAGCTGCCATCAAGTAGAAGTTCCATAATCCGGCAGCAGTCAACATCAAATGGTCATCAAAGTCCTTTATCCGATTGCGATAAGTCTGCGAGACTGCACCATATCGCTTCACTCCAGCAAACGCATTCTCACAGACGACGCGCGACTGGCTCAAAGCTCGATTTTCCAGCTTCTGCTCCTCGCTTAGCTCCCCGCCCTTGGGTTTCTTATGGGGAATGCGAATGTTGATGTACTCCGAGGCTAACCCCTGGAAGCCTAGATCGACCTCAATGGGAATCTCATCCGGGATATGTTCGGCGATGGCTTCTTCTGCCTCAAATCGCTTGTCGTGCAACTTCCCTTCACGCGCTTGACTGAGGACTAACACCCGCTTGGTTTGGTCTACTGCTGCGAGATGCTTGCGGGTATGTCGCCGCTTTTTCCCGGAATAGTTCTGCGTTTGTTGCTCAGGATCTTGCGGACGTTGGATGGGGCGCTCAGTGCCATCAATCATCACCCGCTCCACCTCTGGAAACATCTCGACAAACGCTTCGAGACTCCGTAACTTGCGTTCTGGCAGTGCCATCTCATACCCCAATGCCCCTTCGAGAATCGGTTGCAATTCGTGCATCCATTCATGGGTCTGGGAGCGGTCAAGGTCAAACAAAATCCCAGCTAAATCAAACGTCGGATAGCACTTAAAGTAAAACAGGATGTAGAACAATTTCGCTTCAATGCTGTTCAGTTTCGCTTTTCGCCCACCGCCTCTTGCCCGTTGACGCACGGGCTTGATGGCATCTCGACTGGCTTCATAGGCTTCCTCAAAACTCGGCAGCAGCGCATCAAAGGCTTTGCGATTCAGCCCGGTCAAGGCTCGCAGCAGTCGGTCTTGATTCAGCGCTCGTTCCAGGTCTATCATGATGCGTCAGGTGCTTTTTCTTGACTATTATCACCTATTTCTCAACAACTCTAAATAATATTAGATGTTCGGCTTGGAGATTTGGAATGAATGATTTTCTGGATCGGGTTCGCCAATTTGTCGGCATGGTACCTTTTACCAACGATGCTGTCGCGATGTACTTCTGCATGACCGATCCCAACACCCGGATCGAGGTTAAACTAACGATTGCAGGCGCTTTGACCTATTTTCTCGCTCCTGTAGATACAATCCCTGATGTTATCGTGGGCTTGGGCTTTACAGATGATGCTTCTGTAATTGCATTAGCACTGGCGACGATCGGCAGTGCGCTCACAAGCGAACATCGCCAAAAGGCAAGAGCATTTTTTGAGAATTAATGGAGAGCGGCATCTGCGGCATTGGATAGTTTTACTTGATTACATCGGTATTCCTAGAAACCACTCGTTCCTGATCTCGCATAGCAAGGTTTTCGGTTTTTTTGGCGACCGTTCTTCTAACCAAATCACCGAGATCCAATCTGTTAAGCCGCACAGCGAATAAAGGGTGAACAGAAAAAGGTTTCACCGATAGATTGGCTTACCAATCCTCCAAGCAATCACGATTAAAAGTTTTGACATCCAGAACATGAAATTCAGTTTGAGGCAAAACGAAAAGTAAGTCTAAATCTGATGAGAGGATAATTGTCAAAATTGAGACGCAATCCTGCGAGTTGTTTCAATATCATCTTTAGGTCTCACTCTAAACGTTCTTTCTGCGTAAGGCTATGCAGCTTAAGAACAGGTGAACTGTATCTTTTTTGTTAAGCTTTGATTATAGTTTTATATGAAAATACGGAAACTGAGGTAATACAATTGAGGAGCATTATATACTGAGTACTGAATTATTTCAGAGGGCAGTCATAAAGTGCCGTGTAATCCAGCGGGATCGCAATATGGAGAAGACAGCTCAAATCGCTGCAATCATCGAAAAACGTAGTCCACTTGCACAGAGAATAGAGGCAGTTGAGCATCATCTCAAAACCTTTTCCGAAGTGCTGCAATCTTTGCAGAATCAGTGTAGTGAACTTGCTCAAAAAGTGAACGACCCAGAAGTTTATGGACGGCTAAGCGAAGTCAATACTGCGCCAATACAACTTCACATTACGGCTGAGATACAGGCATTGAGCAAACTCAGACTGCGATTTTCTCGCCAGACTCTTAATATTGGTGTCATTGGACGAGCGAGGCAAGGCAAAAGCCGATTGCTTCAAAGTCTGAGTGGGTTGACAACCGATGAGATTCCTGATGGCGATCGTCAACATTGCACGGGCGTTCGCAGTACAATTCACCACAATCCTGTACTCGAAACGTATGGCGAGGTCTGGTTTCACTCCGAGGAATCTTTTCTAAACGGCGTGATCGCGCCTTACTACGAGAAACTTCGTTTAGGGTCTAAGCCATTTTCTCTCAATACTTTTGCAAACGGTCTTTTACCAGAACTCCCACGCGAACTTTCTGCTTACGCTGAACCTGGAGCCATGTATGAGCATCTCAAGCGGTACCATGTTCACATTGAAAGTTATCGTCATCTGTTAAACGCTTCTCCAAAACGAATTTCGAGAAACGAGATCCGAGAATACGTTGCTCAAGACACGCCTGATGGACAACGCATCTTCTTTAATTACCTAGCGGTTCAAGAAGTTAAGATTACCTGCAAGTTTCCGCATGAAGAGGTAGGAAAAATTGCGTTAGTAGATATGCCAGGGTTAGGAGATACGGGAGTCGGAGATGAATCTCGTCTGGTTCAGACACTAGGGCAAGACGTAGATGTGGTTCTATTTGTGCGAATGCCCAAGTCGTCGGGAGATTACTGGGCGGATGTTGATGTCCGTCTCTATGACATAGCGAGAGATGCCTTAACTGCATTGCCGCTTGAAGAATGGTCTTTTCTGGTTCTCAACCGCACCAATCCAGATTCTAAAAATGGCGACAATCAGAATAACTGTAAAGATCTAGCGGAGAGTCTGGGTGAGAAACACATCAAGGTGATTCAGCAAATGATTGCAAACTGCGCTGATCGCACTGAAACTAGCGCTCTACTTGATTCTGTGCTTCAGTACATGGCTAAGAATATTGCACGGCTTGATCAGCAGTATGCAGCATCCTGCCAGGAACGCTTATTTCAACTGCAAAAAGCGATCGCGTCAGAACTTGAGAAAGCACAGCGAGCAATCGATCACGCTAGTTACAAAACGAATTGGTTTCCGTTATTTGAAACCCTGTTTCAGCAGCTTTGGGATCAAATTACAACTGGATTAGAAGGGTTGTTAAAGGCATTGAAAGAGCAACGGGATCAACCAGATTTAGACTTTAAGCAACAAGTAGAAGTTGCACTCGAAGCGTGTCGAGCAGATACGGGATTACCTACAGTCGAAGATATTGAGACGCGGCGAAATCGGATCGGTGGCTACCCCAATGCTTACTATGAATATCTGAACGAGATTCGTGCCCATCTGTCACAGCATTTTCTCGTAGTGGATGAAGCTCTTAAACAGGGATTGATACGAGTCAAATCTCAAGTTGCCGATGTACTGATTAGTCAAGGGCGGTTGGGAGAACTTACTCAGCTCAGCTCTGCTGAATTTCTTAGCGCAGTTGCTAACCAAATTCCCGAACATTTAATTCCAGACTCCTCTAGCCAGATCAAGCTGGGCTTTGAGATTCTGGCTTCGTTCGACTTATCTTACCGGGGGTTGATTCAGCACCGAATTCGTCAACATCTTGATGATTTGACTCCAGATACAACTCAACTTCAGCTTTCTGCTTCGCCTTCTGCTGAGGAAGTATTGAGCTGTCTCACATCGCTCCATGCGGAAGCGGTGTATCGGTGCCGAACTGCCCTTGACGACTTGCTAGCTGAGCCAAGCCAAGCTGCCTTTGCGATCGTTGAAGAGTTTGTTGACCGAGTACTACGCTCCAAAAATGCTCAAACAGAATGGCGGATTTTTTTAGAAGATGTACGCTCTGATATCTGGAACGAGCAATTTCAAGAGTTAGGGGAACGAAGCCGAACTCGTCGAGTCTGGCTAGAAACGGTAGAACGAGTCGCGACAGCAAATCAAATCGAACAGTTCAGATTTATCGATCGAGAAGGGTAGAAATGCAAGAACTTCAAATCACCATGTTGGGTCCAAGTGGTGTCGGAAAGACAACGCTCTTAACTGCAATGTACGAACAATTTGAGAAAAATATTGGTTTCACCAATCTGCAACTTACACCTGACGAAGACAGCTCGGCAATTCTGCAAGATCGATTGGTAGACTTGAAAAGTTTACTTGATGTGTTTGAAGCTAGAGGAAGGGTTGGGATTGGAGGCACTGAGGCAATCGCAGGACCGGAGTCGCTACGATCATTCAAATTTGGCTTGGGCAAAAAAGGGGAGAAGCCCTCGCTACAGTTAAACTTTCGAGACTATCCTGGCGGATACCATCAAGCAACAGCAACGCCCGAAGAAAAAACCTTTGTTAAAGAGACTCTAAAGAAATCAGTTGCAGTTATGGTTGCGATCGATGCTCCGGCACTGATGGAGGAAAACGGTAAGTATCATGAGAAGGTCAACCGCCCACAGCAGATGAAAGACCTGTTCAATGCGGCTTATCAAGATTTGGATTCACCCAGGCTAATTATCTTCGCACCCGTGAAGTGTGAAAAATATCTTAAGGACGAAAAGACAGCGAGCGAACTTTCAGAACGAGTGAGATCCGGCTATGCAAACCTAATCGAACATTTTAGCTCTGAGAAGCTGAGTCCTTGGATTGTGAGTGTGATTACTCCAGTTCAAACGGTGGGTAGTGTGATTATGACGCGAATCGAACCAGATGAAACTGGCAATCCACACTTTTACTTTCGTAAAACAAGGCATGATGCTGAATATAGTCCAAAAGACAGCGAGCAACCGCTACGGTATCTGCTGAGGTTTTTGCTTAAACTGCATCTGGATCAGCGCAATTGGGGATTTTTTAATTTTGTTCGTAACTGGCTCAGCTTAGATGCACACTTGAAAAAAGCTGTCGATGAATTTGCGCGGGGCTGCAAAACAACTACTGGATTTGCCATTCTTAAGGGCGACAAGTGGCTGAATATTTAGCGAGAGAAAACATGATTATTTACGTTCAAAGTCGCGGGAACTCTCAGGAACACGATTATCGCTGGCTAGAAGTTCGCAAGAACAGCCAGCGTCCTAGTATTCCTCCTTTACTGAAAGACCTCAAGGTTGAGGAACTCATTGAAAGTCAAAAGCCATCAATCGTTTTGGCGCGTTCTGGTAAATATTTGCTGCTATTAGTGACAGCGCTGGAAAGTCGAGAGGAGCGCACCGATTTTACGCGCCGCCAAATTAGAAATTCTGTGGCTTGGGTTTCAGAGGAAAAACCTGAAATCGAGCAGCTTTTTCGAGCGATCGCTGTTCGGGCGCTTCGGGGGGAATTGGCAGCAGACATTGACAAGGCGATTAGCATCGCGGGTGAATACGGATTTGAGGTCGATTCTGAACGGCTTCAGCATTTAGTCGATCACTTAGAGGTTGGGGTTAAACCCGCAAGTTCTGCTTGGCTTAAATACGGTAAGAATCATATCGACTTAAGATCTGATCTAGCTTTAGAACTGTCGCAGTTTAGTCTTCCGCATGATTTGGAGACTCAAATTCTAGTGGTAGTCACTACGCTTAAATCTCAAGAAGCACTAGAGAGACTTCAAGTGTGGCGCGGGCTGTCTAGCCGAATTGAGTCTCAAACTTGGGTAAAAGTCTCGAATTCAGCAAGTAACGCGACGGAGTTGGGATCGCAAAAAAAAACTCTGTTGCTTGGAATTCTAATCGCGATCCTCGTGATTGCGATCGGGTGGATAATTTGGAACAGTACTCTCAATCCAAGTCCTCAGAATTCACAACCAAAGAGCAGAACGCCGAGTCAATCGACCTCAGACACATCTCTGAGCAAGGTTCCAACGCCCTTACAGAGTCCCTCCACCTTTCCCTCAATCAAGTAGTTTCGCAAGCTTCACAACTTGCTGGATTATCCGACTATCATCGCCGCTACTTACGCCAAATGCTTGATTTTGTACTGCGGATGAATGAATTACAACAGTCTGCTCGCAACCAGTCGCTCTCATCGAACCAATTGGAGGTTCTCAAACAAGCTAGGGGTGCGATCGCGCATTTTGATCAATACATCAACGAGATCGAAAAGCACCGTTAGCTCGTAGCTCTCGCGTTCCATCAACGTCAATAACAGTTGAGAAGTAGATGATGAGTGAACAAAGGCTACAAGCTTATGTAAGATTAATTGAACAGTTGCTGAGTTGTCCGCAGGGTCAAGAAGAGAAAATCTTACAGGCAAATGCGGAATTCGTAGATGCGGGGCTACTGGAGGTAATGGAGCAATATGCTGCACATCTAGAGAGCCAAGGTAACAGCGATGCCAAACGGTTGCAGGAGTTTACAGCGTGGTTGGCACGAGTAGTAGGGCTGGAGCCAGTGTCAGCCTCAGTCCTGAACGATGCCGCCCAATTTCTTTTGGAGACTTTACAGTTGGTCTATGAAAACAAGGGCAACCCGCAACAGATTTATCCGATATGGGCGCAGCAGCAAGCACAATTTGACGAGAACTTGCTAGTGGTATTGCCCACTATTGCCCAGCACTTATTAGAAGAAGCAGAACAGCGAAAGTTTGGAGCATATGTGTTGGCTGAGTTTGGCAATCTAATTCAGAGATTTCCTCTAGGCACTCGTTGGTTAAATCTGGAATTAGGCATTGCTGCTTATCAGCAGGTCTTGAGCGTGAGGACGCAGGCAACTATGCCTGTTGAATGGGCAACCACCCTGATAAACCTGGCAAATGCCTACTTGTATCGTATCTATGGTGACCGAGCGGAGAACCTTGAACAAGCAATGCTCATCAATCAAAAAGCCTTAATTGTAATGACACGGCAGGCGAAGCCCATCGAATGGGCAGCCATCATGAACAATCTGGCAAATACTTATTTGAACCGTATCCGTGGAGATCGCGCTGAGAACCTTGAACAAGCGATCGACTGCTACCAGCAAGCCACGAGCGTCATGACGAAGACTAGTATGCCTATCGAGTGGGCATCAGCACTAATAAATCTATCAAATATCTACATAAACCGTATCCGTGGCGACCGAGCTGAAAACATTGAACTAGCAATTGAAGCCTGCTGTCAAGCTTTGACAGTGATAACGAGAATTTCTATGCCTGTCGAGTGGGCAGCCATAAGGAATAATCTGGCAATCGCCTACCATAATCGTATTCAAGGCGATCGAGCAGAGAATCTAGAACAGGCGATCGCATCATACCAGCAAGCATTGACAGTAAGGACAAAAGAGAATATGCCCATTGAGTGGGCGCAATCGCTGATGAATCTTGCAACCTCTCACAGAGAACGCATCCGTGGCGATCGGGCTGAAAACATTGAACTAGCAATTACAGCATATCAGCAAGTCTTGTCAGTGATAACACAAAGGGGGTTGCCGATTGAGTGGGCGGCTACCATGAATAACTTGGGAGAAGCTTTCACGAATCGTATTCGCGGTGATCGATCTGAAAACATTGAACTAGCAATTGACTCATACTACCAAGCCTTGACGGTGAGGACACAAAGGGATATGCCTATTGAGTGGGCACAGTCTCTGATGAACCTGGCAAATACTTATTTACAACGCAT
>JALOOO010000172.1 GCA_025454375.1 Leptolyngbya sp. Prado105
GTTCTGAGAATCTTCCTTAATGCGAAGAGCTACTAGCCCTGTATCTATACTTGTAACTTGAACGATTTCAATTTGAAAATCCTCTAACCATTGCTTGACGATCTCCTGCTGCTTTCGATGCTCATACCCGCTGAGGATAACCCATGTACCAGCAGCTAGATACTCTTTCAAATAATGCAATGCAAAACAATAGGGATCGCGATCGTTTTGATCTACTGACGGATTAATTAAAATCAGATCGGTAGAAATCGGCGTTGCATAATAGAGAATGATGTAGAGTTGAGAATGTTTTATGAATTGTCCTCATTGCACCAGCGACAAAATGGCAACAAAGCTCAGTCTTGCACCATGCCAAGCAAGATGGGGTCGTAATTTCGCTTGAAGTCGAGTAACCTGATTCATAGGGGTCTTGTGGTTTAAGAATGTGGTAATTCTCATGAAACCCCTTCCTGTCATCTATTTGCAAGCTTTTGTCCCGTACTTAGGTTTAGTCTATAAGTGCGCTCTGAGCTATTTCTCACCTCTCTTCCAGTCGAGCAATTTACGGCAACGGATGTTCTCAATCTTTACTGGGGTCGAGGTGGATTTGAGCAAATCTCCACCTGGATTTCCACTGATGCCTCAAACTGACCAAACATGATCAAACATCTGTGGTCGAATTAGAAACAACAATGGTGGAGCCTAGAAGCCCCCCCAAATCCCGGAAACCAGCGATTTACCTAGAAAGCCGATGGTGGGATTTGAACCCACGACCTTTCGATTACGAATCGAATGCACTACCCCTGTGCTACATCGGCATAAAGCCTTAAGCAGTATAGCAGGTTCGCAATGACCTGAAACACAAATTGCAGAAAAATCCATCTCATGACACGATCGAAAAAACTCACACCTTTCTCATGAGCCAACAATCCGAACGCCTCCGACAATCCGATCCCGAAAAATACGCCCGTCTCAAAGCCGAAGCCGCCGCACCGTATCGTGGACTGCGAAAATTTATTTACATCGCATTTGGTGGATCAGGCGCGATCGGAGCATTTGTCTTTCTGGCACAAACCCTTGCAGGACGAGATCTAGAAACCGCTGTGCCAAACCTCGCCCTGCAATTGGGAGTCATTGCCCTGATGGTCTGGCTCTTTCGCCTTGAGAATCGGAAAGCGAAGTAGAGCCAGATAGTAATCTAACGCACTGTACCCACCACAACGTAAGGAGAAGGAATCGCTTGAGCCTTGCCTGCACTCACTAACGCCTGATAGATAAACGCAGCAACTTCTGCACGAGTCGCATCCCGACCCGGGTTCAGTTGGCTCACAACAGGATAGTTCACGACAATCTGACGCTGAGTTGCAGCCGCAATTGGACCTGCCGCCCAGTTTGGAATCGAAGCGGCATCCTGGAAGCGGGATAGAACCGTCGAATCGCCTGCCCCGTACTCCAATCCATTCGAGAGCGCCACTAATGCCTGAACTTTCGGAATGCGTTGTTCGGGTCTAAACGTTCCACCGGGGAAACCTGCCATAAAGCCGCCGCGCGATGCAGACTGAATCGCTGCAAAGCCCCAATATCGACTCGGAACATCTGAAAAATTCACCGCTGGATTCTTCGCAGCAGGCGCAAAGGCTTTCAAAACGATCGCAGCAAATTGAGCGCGAGTTACTGGATCATTCGGCTTAAACGTCCCATCCGGGAAGCCCGTAATAATATTCTGTCCAGCCAGCGCTTGGATATATTGCTGTGCCCAATGTCCTTGAACGTCAGAGAAAGCAGTATTCGTGCCGCCTGCTGTGAAGTTAATGCGACCTGCAATCTTTTTCGGATCGATATTATTCCCGATCGCCTGAAAAGTGTTGTTCGTCGTATTGTTAACATCAACTCCGACAGGCTTAAGTTTCGTATCTCGACCGTTGTTGCGAATCGTGTTGTTTCCTAAGCTATCTGATGTTCCCAAATCTGGAAACGAACCATCCCGCGCAATGATGCCGTCCCCTTGACTATCCGTAATCACATTATTACGCAGAATCGGGCGAGTGTTGCCACTCATATAAATGCCCGCAGTGTTTTGCGTAATCTGATTGCCTTCTAGTCTCGGAATCGACTCACCACCCAGTGCCAATCCAAATCCTGTGCTATTGAAGACATTGTTTCTAATCAGTCCTCGCGCACCACCTGCAACCGACATACCGTTGCCAGAATTTTTAGTAAACACATTATCGCTCACGAGTGGGCTGGAGTTCCCTACTACGAAAACGCCTTCGCGATTGTTATTGGTAAAGGTGTTGTTAGAAATAATCGCGTCTACGTCTTCCACCCAGATTCCGGTTCCGCGTGTGTTGGTGTTGGTGATCGTGACTCCCAAAATCGCGCTATCATCTGCGGCTCGAAGCGTCGCATTCTGTTGAGCAAATGCTCGGCTCAAGGTCGCTCCGCCGCCTTGAATCAAAATTCCTTGCCCTTTACTGTTCTCGTCTCCTCGAAGCACGACACCCGGCTTGAGAACCAGCGGAAATTGTTCGCCGCTCTGCTGGGTGTAGTTCCCCGGAGCAAGCTGAATCGCTGTGCCAGAAGTCGCCTGCTGAAGCGCAAACGCGATCGTGCGAAAAGGTGCAGCAACCGTTCTACCCGATGAAGCCTGATCGACACCCGTTGTCGGATTGACGTACAGAATCGTCGTGATAGTGGGCAGGGTTACAGATGGGGCTGAAGGGCTAGGAATTTGGCTTACAGCAGGAGCTTGGGCGATCAGAGGAGTTCCGAAACAGAGTAAGGCGAGTAACCCTAATTGAGATGGAACGATCGCGCGAGAAAAAGAAAATTTGCGAGTGCCTAGACGTGTCATAGATTTCTGGAAGGGGGTAAATACCAGTCGTTTGATTGTGAACCTATTGGGGATGACAAGCCTGGATAGATGCAGGTTCCCCACTCATAAGCTAATGAAATATACCGCAAGATCTCGGAATGGGATGCACTAGAAGTATGAAGACCGCATTGATTTTTGTAAGGAGAGTGCGATCGCATTTCTTTAGGACGTGGCAGATGATCGGTTTTCTCGGATACTAGAAGAGACGACAGTCAGTTGGGAGTCAGTAATGTTATCAAAAGGATTTGAAATTGAGGTCTATACCGGGACACCTCAAGGAGATGTCGTTGGCATGTCTGACGAGATCGTTGCCGCATTAGATGGATTCGTCCGCGAGCCAGATAGCCGAAATGTCGAATACACGACTCCGCCCTGTTTCCGATATGAACGATCGCTCTGTGATCTGGTCATGCCCCGGCTGCGACTACGTCAATTTCTCAAATCAAAAGGCGACTATACGCTGATTCCAGGCAGCACATTGCCTTTAGCAGGACAAGGCGATCGGTTCTGGCGATCTGATCCAGCAAATCCCTACCATGACTATATCGAGAAAACTTACGGCACAAAAGTTGTCACCGCGAGTGTGCATATTAACGTTGGCATCAGTGATCCTGAAGTCTTAATGCGAGCCTGTCGGTTAGTCCGAATGGAAGCACCGCTATATCTCGCATTGAGTGCGGCATCCCCCTGGTTCAATGGCGAAATGACAGGCTATCACTCTACACGCTGGGGACTCTTCCCGAAGACACCCGCTCATGTGCCGCTGTTTGAGAGTCATGCCCACTTTATTCGCTGGACAGAAGAACAGATTGCGATCGGCACGATGCAAAATGTCCGTCATCTCTGGTCAGCCGTCCGTCCAAACGGCGATCGTCGTCCTTACAACTTGAACCGACTGGAATTAAGAATTTGCGATTTGGTATCTGACCCGATCGCGCTCCTTGCCGTAACTGCCCTATTAGAAGCGCGACTGCATCAGTTAATCGCCGATCCGACCCTCGATCCACTCCAGCAGAGCAAGCTCAGTGCAGAAGACCTGGTTGAACTCTCAAATCAGAATGAAGCATCCGCCGCGAAATCTAGCCTGGATGCAGAATTGAGACATTGGAAGGACGGAGAACCGATTTTAGCGCGGGACTGGATCGAGCAACTCTATGCAGAGACATTCGCGATCGCAAAAAAAGAAGGCTTTAGCTGTTTCTTGCTTCCCGTGAAGAAGATTCTACGCGAAGGCAATGAAGCGCAGCACTGGCTGAAACTGAGCGAACAAGGACTCGATCATCGCGAAATCTTAGTGCGATCGATTCAGACCATGCAAGAGCGAGAAAAAGAACTCGAAGGACAGATTTGCCAGTCGTTGGTTGCTTGACGAGACTTGGCGCAGTCTCCGGACGCAATTCTCCAAATGCTGGTTTCGCTCAGCCCGCAAGTCATCAGATGGCTGAGCGAAACTAAAGTCACAATATGTCAAGAATTGTTTAAATCACCCTGTGAAATTAGAAATTATGTAAAGATTATCTAACTTATTAATCCTACTAATCAATAGAGGAAGTTCGGGCAGAATCTGCGCGACTCATTGAATTTATCAACACTGGACAGTCATACAAGTCCGAATCCGCTCAGCAGTCCGCTTTTCGCTTTAGAAGATCTACTTCTAAGAGCAAGAGCGATTGAGTTAGAGCTTTCCGCAGGATTGAGGAATTCGATGGCTGGGAGTGACCGTCCAATGGCTCATCAGGGCTTAGTGGTGTTGATTGATGGCGCGAGTTTGTTCGCGAGTGCTGCTGCACTAGGATTTGAAGTGGATTATGATAAGTTGCTCAGAGTACTGGCTCATGAGCGTAAACTGCTACAAGCAATTTTTTATACAGGCGTTAGTTCTGGAAACCAGCGACAGCAAGCTTTTCTACATTGGATGCAAAATCACGGCTATCGCGTCGTCAGTAAAGAACTATCGATCGCAGCAGATGGCTCCAGAAAAGCTGATCTCTCTGTAGAACTCGCAATCGATATGATCCTTTATGCGTCTCAATGCGATGTTCTCGTCCTGGTAACTCACAACGAGAATTTAGCCTATGCCATGAATGCCGCTGGCAATCGGGGTGTACAAATTGAACTTCTGGGCTTACGGCAATGGATCACACCAGAATTGATGAATCTAAGCGATCGCTTTATTAATATCGAAATGATTCGTGCTGAGATTCAACGCCAAGTTGAACCGTAAAGCGATCACCTCATTATGAGTAACGAAAACAAAAGGCATGTAACGAAGAATAAATCTAGTCAAATACTATTTACAACGCTAGTGTGATGCAAAAAAGAATATGCAACCATAGCAACTGTCGTTACAAAATTCACTCAGATTGGTTGGTTATCGATAACGACGAATGATTACGCGCAATTGCATTGTATCTAATGATGTCGCCTCATAAAGGCATCAACGAATTGATCTCGTTTTTTTAGGACAGAGTGTCAGCCCCAAGCACCGATAGAGGCTGATATTTTGTCCTTTTTTAAGGTATTTTCAGCTTTATGATCACACGGTACACTTACTAACAAAACCTATAAGTACTGTACGAAGTAAATCATGACGCATCATCGTTTCGATCGGCGGGTGCTGATCCGGTTAATCACACTCCTCACGATCACAGGCGCAATCGCCGCCGTTTTACCCTTTCCTCAGTTTGATTCGCAAGCGAGATCGGTCGATTCGATGACCCCGCTGCGTCAATCTTTATCTGGGCTATATGGTGGAAATTGAGTTTAATTGCTGTGGGCTGCCGCTGCTAAAACCGTAGCGTAGGGAGTTTCATGCAGATGAGCTTTCCCGACCGAGCCAAACAATTCCAGCTTGTCAATGATCACATCTTGCATCGCTGCGATCGCTTCTCCCGTCACATCCAGCAAGTCCTTGTCAGGTTGACCACAGATCTCATCTTTCAATGCCTGCATATAAGCCTGCCGCACCTCAGTATTGACATTAAATTTGCAGACCCCGAGTTGAATGGATCGCGCAATCATTTCCGCAGGGAGTCCAGATGCACCATGCAGAACCAGCGGGATTTCTAGTAAACCGCGAATCTTTTCCAAACGAGGAAAATCCAAGCGGGGAGGACTTTTATACTCTCCATGCACGTTGCCGATCGTGACCGCTAACGCATCAACCTGAGTTGCTTTGACGAATTCGACGGCTTGCTGGGGATCGGTCATTTTGGCTTCTTTTTCTGCAATGGTTAAACCATCTTCTGTGCCGCTAATTCGTCCGATCTCAGCTTCGACGATCGCATGATAGGAATGGGCAAGTCGAGTCATGTCGCGGGTGAATTCTAGATTCTTCTCATAGGGAAGTGGTGAACCATCTGCCATGATTGATCTCACCCCATCTTGTAAAACGCGATCGATATCTTTAACCGAAGTGCTGTGATCCAGATGCACAGAGATGGGCACAGTTGAAGCGACTGCTGCCTCTAAGCACATTGCAACCAGAGGAGAATTGCCATACTTCAGAGCGCTAGGGTGTAATTGCAGCATGGCAGGGCTTCGACTGACCTCCGCCGCACTAATGACTGCTTTTACGCCTTCGAGATTGTAAACATTGAACGCTCCGATCGCGAAAATATTTCTTCGAGCCGTTTCTAGCAGTTCCCTTGTAGAAGTCAGCATAAGGTGCAGTTCCCGATACAATAAAGGCTAGACCGAATTGTACGACAAGAGTCTGCCATTTAAAAATTGATATGCCTGAACTGCCAGATACTTTAGAAGACGCAATTTCCCAAGCCCAAGACGCAACTCAAGCGGCTTTAGAAGCTGGCTACACCCGCTTACAAGTCGAACTCGTGTTTCCAGAATTAAAGCCCATGCCGATCGCAGCAGAATTCATTAAGATGTTTCGCAATCGCGGTGCGGGACTAAAACTCTTTTTCACAGATTCTGGCATGGCGGCTCTTGCAAAAAGGGACTGGGGCGAGCTTCCTCACCCCATTCGTAGTTTAGACGTTGCGGGATCTCGTCAAACGACTCCAGTTGAGGAGCAAGTTGATCCAGAAGATGAACTTTACATTTTCGTCTCGCCCAGTTCTGTAGAAGTCAGTCCAGTTGAGCAAATCTGTAATGTTGTGGGAGAGTGCCCTGTCATTTTGCTCAATCCCAGATTAGAAGATGTCGCCACGATCGGGATCGGCTACGCCGGACGGCAACTGAGACAGCGCTTCTTAGATACGATCGAGCCTTGCTATTACTTGCGCCCGCTTGATGATCAGTCTGCCATTTTTCGGTGCTATCCGTCACCCTGGCAAGTCTGGTACGCCCCCAATGGCACGTATGAGTTGATTGCAGAAGAACATCAGCGCCCCGATTCAGAAAAACTCGACGAGATTTTTGCAAAGGCGATGGGTCAAACTACAAAACCCTCCCTATTTGCAGGATTACAGCAATTTATTAAAGCGCTAGGAAGATAAAGTTCTCTTAGAAAATATAAGCTTTCAGTCAGATTGTGAGGTGGACAGGGCATAATTGTGGCATATGCTCAGATCCCTTTACACAATTTTTGCTGTGTAATTTCTAGATCTACCAACCTCTTTCCCTAAGGACGATCGCATGAGTCAGCAAAGCACCCGTCGAATCGTGATCGGTGATGTTCATGGTCACTACGATGGCTTAATGAACCTGCTAGACACGATTGCGCCTGGAACTTCGGATCAGGTTTATTTCTTGGGAGATTTGATCGATCGAGGTCCGCAAAGTTCTCAAGTGATTCAATTTGTCAAAGACAGCCCCTATCAGTCTTTACTCGGAAATCATGAGCATCTCCTGCTTGAGGCTTTCCCAAATGGGCAAGTTTATGCACCTGCGCTGCAAGCTTGGCTGCAAAGTGGCGGACGAGCAACCGTTGCAAGTTATCTCGATATAGAATTGCTTGTCGAGCATGTGCAATGGATTCGCACCTTGCCGACCTATCTCGATTTGGGCGATATCTGGCTGGTTCACGCCGGAGTCAACCCCGAGCTTCCACTCGAAAAACAAGGGTATGCAGAGTTTTGTTGGATTCGAGACGAGTTCCATCGCTCTACCGAACCCTATTTCTCAGACAAAACGATCATCACTGGGCACACGATTACCTTTACGTTTCAAGGGGTTGTGCCGGGGGCAATTGCTAGAGGTCAAGGCTGGCTCGGAATCGACACAGGAGCCTATCATCCCAAGAGCGGTTGGCTCACCGCAGTTGATGTAGACAATGCGATCGTGCATCAGGCAAATGTCTATACCAATCAAGTCCGAACCTTGGAACTTGATGAGGTGACGACTCAAATTGAGCCACAGCGACGCGGAAAACACGCTCTAAAACGATGAGGCGCTCCAGTTAGAACGCCTTTATAAGGATCAATATCCGTTAACCTATCACTCTTCGGTGGTTGCCCCCCAACTCCCAATTCTGGAGAAGCCAGAGTTCAAAGTCTCCCAAAATTGGGGAATTTAGGGGGAGAACGCGCGGCAAGTTCGCATGATTTAGCTCGCTTCTGTTTGCCTCTTATCGAAGTCGAGCGCGGTAACTTGAAGAATCAAGCCCAGCCGTCCCCGAACTAGGATTCTGGCGAATGATTCTTTGCATGTTAGTAATGCGATCGGAGGTTGCTGGGTGATTTGCCAAGAAGGTTGGAGGCGAAGCAGAATTCAGCAATTTCCGCATAAAGGCAACCGCTTCAGATTGAGCATAGCCTGCGCGTCCCAATGCGCGAACGCCACGCTCATCCGCATCATATTCATCGCGGCGGCTGTTGGGTAAGCGTAACGCGACCTGCACTCCCAAATTTGCGATCGTACTGCGATCGAGTCCGCCTGCTGCCAATAATCCTCGCTGGACTGCCGTTTGGCGCATTTGCCTCAGGGCATGTTTTCCGGCAATATGCCCGATTTCGTGCCCAATGACACTGGCAACTTGAGCTTCATTATCTGCGGCATCGAGTAAACCGCGATGCACATAGACAAACCCGCCCATCGTTGCGAAAGCGTTAATGCTCTTTTGATCAACGACCTGGAACGTGTAGCGAATATTGGGTCGATCGCTATTTGTCGCAAGTTTTTGACCAATCTCATTCACGTAAGCAGTGAGTCTTGGATCGTTGAGAATTTTAACTTCACGAGTCACCTGAGCATTAATTTGGCGACCGAAATCTTCTTCTTGACTGTCACTCAGTCGAGAGAGTTGATTTGCCTGAATAATTTGAATCCCACCTCGCAGCAAATCCGTCCAGGAGATGGCTTGAGCGAGCATCGGCTGACCGAGACAGATTCCGGCAGCCATCACGATCGATAAAATGGGATAGAACCAACGACGACGCAGTGTTTTTGTAATCATATGGAAGCGTGAAAGAATGCGTGAGGCGCTGAGCAATAGGACGCGAACCGACTCGATTTAGTTGCGATCGTCTGCCAAATTTTCAGAAAATTTGCTGATACGGCTGAGTCGAGTCATGCTAATCTTGACAGGCGTTGCATGGCGAACACACAACGGACAAGACATCTAGACATCATAACTATGGCTATTGTGGATTCTCAAGGTCGGTTATTCGGAAAAATCAGCATCCTGGATGTGGGTGCAGCACTGGTGATTCTACTGGTGGTGGTTGGGATTTTTGTATATCCAGGGACGACAGGCGCAGGGGCACAAGGCGCTCGTCAACCTGTGGAGGTCGATGTTGTCGTCCGTGGGTTGAGTGCATCGAATCCGAAAGGCTTTATTAAAGCTGGCGACACGACAAACATTTTGGTACGGAAGCAGCCTTCTGGCAGTGTCAAGCTCAAAGAACTGAGATTTTTACCTCGCACGGTCGCAACCCCTCAACCTGACGGAACCTTAAAAGTTTTTCCTGATCCTCGTCCAGAATTAGCGCTGACCAATGACATGCTGTTGACGCTGACGAATGAAGTGCCGATCGTGGAAGGAACTCCAGTGTTAGGAGGTGAAAAAGTGAAAGTGGGAACCACGATCGAGCTAGACGGTCCGACTTATAACTTTGGCACGACCGTGGTTGCGATCCGCATCAAGAAATCCTAGATCCGATGTTTGGGGTGCGGGTGTTAGGCTGAAGTAAGTTACACTTCTAAATCTTCTTTGCTTAGCGCCCAGCCTGTGACTTCTCCTTTTGCATCTGAACGACTTTTATTTACGCCTGCCACTCCTCAAGCAGACGCAATTCCACTTATCTTTGCCTTTCCGAACGAATACAGTGTTGGGATTACAGCCCTGGGCTATCAGATTGTCTGGGCAACGCTAGCTGCTCGATCGGATTTGGATGTTGCGCGTCTCTTCACAGACATTCACGAGCCTTTGCCATCTAACCCCGAATTGCTAGGCTTCTCAATGTCTTGGGAATTAGACTATGTGAATATTCTGGGACTATTGGAATCGTTGGAGATTCCGATTTGGAGTCGAGAGCGGGACGAATCTCATCCGATCGTATTTGGAGGCGGTCCTGTTCTGACAGCAAATCCTGAACCCTATGCAGAATTCTTTGATGTGTTTTTGCTAGGAGATGGAGAAATCCTTCTAGATACGTTTATCCATGCCTATCAAGAAGTTCGCAATGCCGATCGAGAAATTCAACTCAGTCATTTGGCGAAAATTCCAGGGATCTATGTTCCGAGTCAGTACCACGTGACTTATGAAAGTTCAGACGGTGCGATCGCATCGATTCAACCCATCGATTCCAGTATTCCGGCTCAAGTTCAAAAGCAGACCTATCGTGGCAATACCCTGTCTGCATCCAGTGTTGTAACTGAGAAAGCCGCTTGGGAAAATATCTACATGGTAGAAGTGGTGCGGAGTTGTCCTGAAATGTGTCGCTTCTGTTTAGCGAGTTATTTAACCTTACCGTTTCGAGTTGCAGATATTGAGACTTCGCTGATTCCAGCCATTGAAAAAGGTCTAAAGGTGACGAATCGACTGGGCTTACTTGGCGCATCCGTAACGCAGCATCCCGAATTTGAGCATCTACTTGATCATCTCAATCAACCACAATTTGATGATGTGAGAATTAGTTTGTCATCTGTACGAACAAATACAGTTACAGAAAAGCTAACGCGAACATTAGTCAAACATGATGCAAAATCGATCACGATCGCAGTTGAAAGTGGCAGCGATCGCGTTCGCAAAATCGTGAACAAAAAGCTCGAAACAGATGAAATTATCGAAGCTGCGGTGAATGCAAAAGCAGGCGGGTTAAGTTCCTTAAAACTCTACGGAATGGTTGGAATCCCCGGCGAAGAAGCCGAAGATTTAGACCAGACAGTTGCAATGATGCGATCGCTAAAGAAAGCTGCGCCTGGATTGCGTTTGACCTTGGGATGTAGCACGTTTGTGCCGAAATCTCACACCCCTTTTCAGTGGTTTGGAGTCAATCCGCAAGCTGAGAAACGGCTG
>JALOOO010000173.1 GCA_025454375.1 Leptolyngbya sp. Prado105
AGAATCTGCAATTAATGGAATTGTGCGAAGCGAATTACAAGCAATCGTGAATCTCGGTGGAGTCTTAGGTCTTGTCATTGGAGCGCTTCAATCTGCTTCACTCCTGATTCGCTAAGCTGATCAGGAGCGTTCAGGATTTCTTCGATAAAATCGACGATCTCACTCCTTCTCTCATAAACAAAAATGAGATGATCTTTAGCACGAGTCATTGCAGTATAAAGCCCTGCTCGTTCTTCAAATTCCTCAGAGATTTCGCTTAGAACAATAATAACGGCATCAAATTCAATTCCCTTTGCCGCATTCCAAGAATCAATCAGAACCGATGATCGGGCCGTAAAATTCTTATCTCGCTCTTGCGATGTCATCGGTGCATGATGCCCCACTCCTAATCGAAATAGCTCCTTACTGAGTTGAGTTTTTAGCGCTTTCGTATCACCTGGACGAAACAAAATTGCGATCGAAGAACCTGGCTGACTTTCTAAAGCAAGCTTGACTTGATTAGCCGTCTCGATCGCAATTTTTTCAGTTTGAATCTGGATGAGCAGAGGAGAAATCCCAGAACTTCGAGAGATGTTCTTTTTAGGTTCAATCAACTTATCGATCGAAGGGCTATTCTCGCGTTTTTCAGCTTTGATTTCTGCTTGAATTAAAGTCGGCTGAATGAATTTCCAAGCCAATTCTAAAATCTCAGGCGAATTTCGATAATTGAGATCAAAAATCTGCGATCGCCCTACGACATCAATTCCTAATTTCGCCCAACTCCATCCGCTTTTCCCACGATGGGACTGTCCATAAACCGACTGAGTATTGTCATAAACAAAGAATAGAGAATTTGTTTGTCGATCAAGAACTTTTAATAACGCTTGAAACCATTCATCATAAAAATCCTGCGCTTCATCAACTAAAATTGCCTGATAATTCAGATTAGATTGATGAGCAGCCTCGATCAATTTTTGCCTTGATTCTTTCTCTCGATCAGACTCATAACTATATTTGAAATTTTGAAATGCCCAGCGATGAAATGTATGACATTCACATGAATGATTTAAGTTCGATTCAATCCATCCTTGCATATAGCGATTGTAGGAAAGAACAAGAATACGATCGAACTTTTCTTCAACTAATTTCTCAACTCTTTTTTGCAGCACTAAAGATTTACCAGAACCTGCCACACCTCGAATTAAGGAATGCCCTCTAAGATTGAAATTCTTCGCCTGTTTCTGCGATTCATCAAGCTGCGAATCAGTCAATCTTTGATGAATCGTTTTCTGAAAATCAATCCACTGCATTCTCTTTCTCTCAAGGATTTCCCTGCCAGAGTGCCCAAGAATTTTACCGAATTAACCTACTCGTCTGAATCCTCGCTTTGCATTAGTTTTTCAATATCTAATTTTCTGAGCGATTGCTGTTGGTTCTTCCGAGATTCGCGACGATATTTTTTAGCCTCTAACCGGGGTTCAAGCTGCACTCCTTTTCCTTTAGATTTAAGTTTCAAAACGGCATCAGGATCAGACTGCTGCATCAGTTGAGTTTCATACTCGATCGCATCTTCCAAGAAGTCTAAATAATATTCATAACGCTCCCAGTCTCCTCGGACAATACAGCCTGGTTCATCTCGATGCAAGCAATTATTAAATTGACAACTTTCGTCCGTCAATCTCTGTCTAATTTCTGGAAAATATTGCGCCAATTCTTGCGGCAAACAAAGTAAATCAGGTTGATTAAATCCAGGTGTGTCTGCTAACAATCCTCCCAACGGAAGTTCAAACAACTCGACATGTCTTGTCGTATGCCGCCCCTTCTCTAACTTGCCAGAAACAGCACTTACCCGCAGATCAACACTTGGAATAATTTGATTAATTAAACTCGATTTACCGACACCTGATGGACCCGATGCGACTGTAATTCTATGATTCAGATACTGTCTTAATTCATCTAATCCAAATCGTTCATGAACGCTAATAAAAATAGGTCGATAGCCCCATTCATCTAATCGCTTTTTCCAATTTTCCTGCTCCTCGATCGAGGCTAAATCACTCTTGCTCAATGCTAAAGTAACTGCCATTCCCGTCGATTCAGACTTCACCAGAAATTGACTCAATTGATAAGGTTCGATTTTAGGTGATGCCAAGGCAAACACTAATAGAATCTGATCTACATTTGCAATCGGGGGACGATCTAACTCCGATTTTCTTGGAAAAACTTGAGAAATTGCTCCTCGATCTCCATTCCAATCCGGCTCCTCGACTAAAACGCGATCGCCCACCATTACCCGTTGTCCAATCTTCTTTAACCGAGTCCGCCGAGTGCAAAGCAACAGCGATTTCGGCAACGACTTCTCATGCAGCCGCACCCAGTAGAAATTTGCTTGAACTGCCAAAACAGTCCCGACTAAATCCGTTTGATCGGGCTGATCCTCTTCCAAGATTTTGTCGTCAAAACTCATAGCATCAGCGACGAACTCTAACAGCAAAGAATCCCGATCGATCCTCAACGCTTTCAACTTTGTAGCCTTCCATCGTCAAACTATCGGGAACTTGCTCGATCGGCTCTCCTGGATCAAGCCACACTTCAAGCAAAGATCCCTCTGTCATTTGTTCTAACTTCAACTTTGTGCGCACGAAATTAATCGGACAAGGTGTCCCGCGCAAATCCATCTGTAATGCTTCTTCTGCTTGACTCATCCGCCAAAAATCTTCCCAATAAAGCCTTCAACGCCGCCCTTTCCCACGCGATCACCTCGAATCTTTGCAAGTTTCTCTAGCAATTCGCGCTCCTCTGGACTCGTTCGAGTTGGAATATCTACGGATACCGTGATCAAATGGTCCCCACGGCTTACCGGATTCCCAAGTTTCGGAACTCCCTTATTCTCCAAGGTGAGAACAGTTCCCGGCTGCGTCCCCGCAGGAATCGTTAACTCTTCCTCACCATCCACTGTTTTCACTTCAATCCGAGATCCCAAAATCGCTTGTAAGTAGCTGACTTTGATCTCAGACAATACATTGATTCCATCCCGCTGAAAATCAGGATCGTCATTAATAAACAAATAAACATACAAATCGCCCGCAGGACCACTGCGCTGACCTGCATCGCCTTCACCTGAAACTCTCAGCCGGGTTCCATTATCCACACCTGCCGGAATCGTAATTTTCAGCTTCTTCGTTTCTTGTCGCTGCCCATTTCCGCTACAAACTTCACACTTCTCTTCAATCATCTGACCCGTTCCATTACAGGTCGGACAAACCGAAACCTGTGTGAAACTCCCAAAAGGAGTGCGAGTTGCACGACGAACTTGACCCGCTCCAGAACAAGTTGTACAGGTTCTTGGACGAGTTCCTGGCTTTGCACCACTGCCACTACAGTTTGTACAAGTCTCTAAATGGCTGATCCGAATTTCTTTCTCACCGCCAAAAACTGCTTCTCGAAAATCCAGCTTCAGATCTAATCGAAGGTCATCCCCTCGCACTGGACCGCCTCGCCGTCGAGTTTGTCCGCCACTGGGCGCACCCCCCGCGAATCCACTAAAGAAGCTTTCAAAGATATCCGCGAAACCACCCATATCGCTGAAATCTTGATAGCCACCAGCAGCACCGGCACCAGAGACACCAGCTTCACCAAAGCGATCGTATCTTGCCCTTGCCTCCGGATCAGAAATTACCTCGTAGGCGCGATTAATCTCTTTAAATCGCTCCTCTGCTCCAGGCTCTTTATTGACATCCGGATGATATTTACGGGCGAGACGACGAAAGGCTTGCTTGACTTCTTCCTTGTCTGCATCACGGGAAACGCCAAGAATTTCGTAGTAATCACGAGCCATAGGGTAGAGATTCAGGGGGTAAGAGGGCTAAAAGGGATGTACAAGGCGTTAGGTAACGGTCTAGACTCCCTATCTTACTACCCTAACGCCTGAACTAATCGACTGTTTCGTAATCCGCAGTCACTGTTTCATCTACCTCAAAAGTGAACTCACTCATATCAGCAGAAACAGTGTCATCTTCAGAACTCATCCCAGAATGGGTATCCGTTTCAAAGGGAGAACCTGCGGCAGGTTGAACATTTTCATAAACGGCTGAACCAATTGTATATAACAGGTGTTGCAACCCATCAAGATACGATTTCACCTCATCGATACTAACCTTTGAATCCGCGATCGCGCTTCTAAGTTGAACAATTTTCTCATGCGCTTGCGCTTTCAAACTGTCGCTAATCATCACCCCATTGTCTTTAAGGGTCATTTCATAGCTGTGATAGAGGCTATCTGCCTGGTTTTTCAATTCAGCAAGTTGCATCCGCCGACCATCTTCTTCAGCAAAGAGTTCTGACTCTTGACGCATCCGTTCAATTTCGCCGTCACTCAAACCGCCTGTGTTAGAAATTTCAACACTCTGAGCGCGTCCCGTTCCCTTGTCACGAGCCGCCACTTTGAGAATCCCATTGGCATCGATTTCAAATGCAACCTCAATTTGCGGAACCCCTCTAGGTGCAGGCGGAATGCCAGTCAGTTGGAATTTCCCTAAACTTTTGTTGTCACGAGCCATGGCTCGCTCACCCTGCAACACATGAATTTCAACCGAGGTTTGTCCATCCGTTGCCGTGGAAAAAACTTGTGTTTTGCTGCTAGGGATCGTCGTGTTGCGATCAATAATTCGCGTGAACACTTCCCCTAACGTCTCGATTCCTAACGAAAGCGGGGTGACATCTAGCAATAGCAAATCCTTGACTTCTCCACCCAACACACCCGCTTGAATCGCAGCACCAAGCGCGACAGCTTCATCTGGATTCACGGAACGATCAGGAGCTTTTCCGTTAAAAAACTTCTTCAGTGCATCTTGAACCGCAGGAATTCGAGTTGAGCCACCGACGAGGATAATTCGATCGATATCTTCTATCGTCAGATTCGCATCTTTCAGGGCTTGCTCCATCGGGTCGAGCGTACCTTGAATCAACTCGCTTGCCAACTCTTCAAACTTAGCGCGAGTCAGTTCCGTTTCTAAATGCTTCGGACCCGATTCGTCAGCGGTAATAAACGGCAAATTAATTGATGTACTGAGTGTGCCAGACAGTTCGATTTTTGCCTTTTCTGCTGCTTCTCTCAGTCGCTGAAGCGCCATCTTATCGTCTGCAAGATTGATTCCCTCTTGCCGCTGAAAAGTTTGGCTCAACCAGTCCACGATACAAGCATCAAAATCATCTCCTCCGAGATGGTTATTTCCAGAAGTCGCTTTGACTTCAAAAACGCCATCCCCCAATTGCAAGATCGAAACGTCGAAGGTTCCACCGCCAAGGTCAAAGACCAAAACGCATTGATCTTGATCCTGTTTTTCTAAACCGTAGGCGAGTGCCGCCGCAGTCGGCTCGTTAATAATTCTGAGAACTTCTAGACCTGCGATCGTGCCTGCATCTTTCGTTGCTTGACGCTGAGCATCGCTAAAATATGCAGGCACCGTAATGACCGCTTGAGTAACTTCTTCTCCTAGATAATTTTCTGCATCCTGCTTCAGTTTTTGCAGAATCATGGCGCTAATTTCTTGCGGTGTGTAATTGCGATCGCGAATTTTTACATCAACAGTCGCGTCTTTCCCACTTACGCAGTTGTAAGGAACGCGAGATCGTTCGATCTGCGTATCATCCCACCGCCGACCAATAAAGCGTTTGATACTAAATACGGTGTTTTCCGCATTGGTCACAGCCTGACGCTTTGCCAGTTGACCCACTAAGCGATCACCCGCCTTACCAAATCCAACCATACTTGGCGTGGTTCGCCCACCTTCAGAATTGGTAATGACCAAGGGCTGCCCGCCCTCTAACACAGCCACACAACTGTTGGTTGTTCCTAAGTCGATGCCGATGACTTTTCCCATAACTAGCGCTGCCGAAAGTACGCGAGGTGAACGCAGAACGTTAAAGTTCTGAGTTAGTTCTCCGTACAGTACGGATATCTTTGAACTAACTTTCCGAATGATTCCCTATTTCAGAAGTTTCTTAACGTTGCGTTTACGGATAGTCTGAATCAACCATTTTGTCCTCGGTACTTTCGCAGACAGGCTTAATTTTCAGCCGTTGCACTCGGACTATCTTCAGGGGGTGCTGCAACTTTAACCATTGCATGACGCAGGACTTTATCCTCCAACATGTATCCCCGCATCAACTCTTCGGTGACGGTTCCTTCTGGATGTTCGCTCGTTGGTTCGCGCATCACCGCTTCATGCAGATTGGGGTCGAATTCCTTTCCTTCTGCTCGCATTGGTGCAACCCCAACTTTCTTCAAACGATCGACCATATCTTTATAAACGCCCTGATAGCTCTTATGAATGTTCGATTCGCCATCCGTCTGCGGTTTGATCTGCGATCGCGCCCGCTCAAAATTATCCACAACGGGAAGTAGCTCTTTCACCGTGTTGCACTTAATTTGAGTTTCTAACTCTTCTTTCTCACGTTGTGTGCGGCGACGGAAGTTTTCAAAATCGGCAGCAATCCGCATATATTGATTGTTGAGTTCATCCGCTTGCTTTTTCAGACCTTCAATTTCTCGCTCTCTTGCGGCATAGTTTGATCTCAATTCCATAAACGCCGCTTCATAATCCGTTTCCTCCTCGGATTCAGGAACTTCTGCGGCAACTTCTGTCTCAACTGCCTCACTCGTCGGTTCAGACGAGGCAGGAGTCGGTTCAGCAGATTCACTGGCAGGAACTTGAGTGTTTTCTACTTGTTGATTTTGTTCGTCGATCATCGTGCGCTAATTCCCCTGTATAGAACGCTGGCTTAAGCAACAACTTCTTCCATCCTAGCGAATGAGTCGTCAGATGCCGCAATGCTTACAACCGTTAAGCATCATATCGCAATGACTTCAGTTTGACGCTCCATCTCGCTGAAGGAAAGCGATATCGCCTGAAGCGTTCTTCAAAAAACATTTTGGGAATTATCAATGAGGTGATCTTCGTCCATCCGTTATGACAAATTCTTCTTCTCAGCGGCGTGCCCTTATTGTTCAAAACAATTTTTCACCGTTTGGCAATAAACTAATCCAATCTGGCTATGTCAATAACGAGCAGATGCAACAAGCACTGATCGAATGCCGTAAGTCAGGTAGACCTCTGACCGCAGTTCTAGAGGCGTTGACCGGACAACAGTTGTCGCCGGATTTAGTTCGCCAATACAAACGGCAACAATTGTTTGAGTTGAAGATTCTCTATGGTGTTGAATCCCTCGATCCTGAACTTAATCAGGTATCTTCGGCTCAGGTCGGTCAGTTGATTGGGAGCTTAATTCCGATCGAGCTTTGCCGTCGTTATAACCTCATTCCACTTGCCCAAAGCGAAGCGGATCCGCCTTTTTTGCTCGTGGCAATGGTTGACCCAGACAACCTTGCAGCACAAGACGAATTAAATCGCATTTTGCGTCCAAAAGGATTAGGGCTTCAACGCTTGGTCATCACGATCGACGATTATCAGCGCTTAATCTCTACTTACATGGATGCTCGCCTTGAGCAAGAAAAACAGCTTGAGGCACAGTCTAGAGTTGATGTCCGCTCTGATCTTGAAGGCTTAGAAGCCCTTGCAGAGTTGACAGAAGATGACAGCGCCGAAATGGATTTGGATGCGAGTGCTGATGCTGAAGCTGCCCCAATTATCGCACTGGTCAATAAGATTCTGATCAAAGCGCTTCAGATGGCGGTTTCTGATATTCATATCGAACCGCAAGAAGAATCTCTCCGCATTCGCTTCCGGAAGGATGGAGTCTTACGCGAAGCATTCGAGCCGTTTCCAAAGAAGATCATTCCCGCAGTTGTAGCCCGCTTCAAAATCATTTCCCTCCTAGATATTGCAGAGCGTAGAGCACCGCAGGATGGGCGAATTCGCCGGATCTATGACGGTCGCAAAGTAGATTTTCGGGTCAATACCCTACCGAGTCGCTACGGCGAAAAAGTCGTGCTTCGGATTCTAGATAACTCCGCCACACAACTCGGACTGGATAAGCTCATTACGGACGATACTTCTTTGAAAATCGTTCAAGATATGGTAAAGCGTCCGTTCGGTCTCATTCTCGTAACTGGTCCGACGGGTTCCGGGAAAACAACGACACTCTACTCTGCATTAGCAGAACGTAACGAGCCTGGAGTCAACATCAGTACGGCTGAAGACCCTATTGAATATTCTCTCCCTGGGATTACCCAAGTCCAAGTGATTCGAGAAAAGGGCATGGACTTCGCTGCCATTTTAAGAGCATTCCTACGACAAGATCCAGACGTAATTCTGGTGGGTGAGACGCGAGATCGAGAAACGGCAAAAACCGCGATCGAAGCCGCTCTTACAGGTCACTTGGTTTTAACAACCTTGCACACGAATGATGCCGCAGGTGCGATCGCTCGACTTGATGAAATGGGTGTAGAACCGTTCATGGTATCCGGCGCATTGCTTGGAGTTGTCGCTCAGCGTCTGGTTCGCAAAGTCTGCGATGAATGCCGAATTGCTTATAAGCCAACATCCGAAGAGCTTTCCCGATTCGGATTAACAGGATCGAGTGATTCTCAACTGACCTTGTACAAGGCAAATACCCTCACGGCTCAGGAGATTCAGGATGCTCGTGAAAAGAACCAACTCTGTCAAAAATGCAGTGGCGTGGGTTACAAAGGGCGATTGGGTGTGTACGAAGTCATGCGCATCACAGAATCGCTACAAAATCTAATTACAGAAGGCGCACCCACTGAACAAATTAAAGAGGTCGCTGTGGAAGAGGGAATGCAAACCCTCTTGGCTTACAGCTTGGATTTGGTTCGCAAAGGGCTTTGTACGCTCGAAGAAATTGAGCGTGTAACATTCACCGACACTGGACTCGAAGCCGAACTCAAAGCGAAGCGTAAGAGTTCACTAACTTGCCGAACCTGCGCTGCGGAAATGCAACAGGATTGGCTTGACTGCCGCTATTGCACAACTCCTCGCTTCCAAGATTAATTCTTAACACTAAATCGTTTGTAGATCGTTCTTATCTCTCAATCTAAGGAGCAACCCACATGGAAATGATGATCGAAGATTTGATGGAGCAACTCATTGAAATGGGCGGCTCTGACCTGCACCTTACCGCGGGATTGCCACCTTATTTCCGAATTAGCGGACATCTTCAACCAGTCAGTGATCAGGTTCTGAGTGCAGAGGAGTGTCAACGCCTGATCTTCAGTATGTTGAACAATACTCAACGCAAAACGCTGGAGCAAAACTGGGAACTGGACTGTTCTTATGGTGTGCGAGGCTTGGCACGTTTCCGGGTCAACGTTTACAAAGATCGTGGAACGTATGCAGCCTGTTTACGGGCACTTAGTTCCAAAATTCCAAACTTTGAGAAATTAAACCTGCCGGATGTTGTGCGGGAAATGTCTGAGAAGCCGAGGGGCTTGATTTTGGTAACAGGTCCAACTGGATCAGGCAAGACGACAACCTTGGCAGCAATGATCGATTTGATCAATCGGACTCGTGCAGAGCATATCTTGACGATCGAAGACCCGATCGAGTTTGTGTACGAACCCATCAAAAGCCTAGTACACCAACGCCAACTTCATGAAGATACAAAAAGTTTTGCAAATGCTCTGAAAGCAGCTCTACGGGAAGATCCAGACATCATTCTTGTAGGGGAAATGCGAGATTTAGAAACGATCTCATTGGCAATCTCGGCGGCGGAAACAGGTCACTTAGTGTTTGGAACTCTGCACACCAGTTCTGCTGCACAAACGGTTGATCGGATGATCGACGTATTCCCTTCGGAACGCCAAACCCAAGTTCGGGTTCAGCTTTCAAACTCTTTGGTTGCCGTCTTCAGTCAAACGCTTGTGCCGAAGAAGAATCCGAAGCCCGGTGAATATGGGCGCGTTATGGCGCAGGAAATCATGATTGTCACGCCTGCGATCGCCAATCTTATCCGTGAAGGGAAAACGGCTCAAATCTATTCAGCGATTCAAACTGGTGGAAAGTTAGGGATGCAGACGCTTGAGAAAGTGCTTGCTGACCAATATAAAGCAGGACTAATCACCTTTGAAGCGGCAGCATCTAAAACATCACGCCCAGACGAATTTCAGCGCTTGATTGGTGGAGTCCCCAATGGCGCAGCAGGCGCAGCAATGAAGCGTTAATTCAGAAAATAAACTGGCACCTTCTACCAAGTCTTTTAGTGGAAGGTGATCTTTTTAGACCGATCACTTTGCGGAATCCGCATCTTTCAATTTTTTCTACTTCACTAAAAAGCTATGCCAACCTATGTTGCCCGCGTCCGAGACGCTAAAGGAAATGCCAAAAAAGAAAAAATCGTTGCGGATTCTCTGAGTGACGCACGATCGGCTTTACGTGAACAAGGCTTGTTTGTCCAAGAACTGAAAGAAAACGAAAGCTTTGATATCAATAAGAGTCTTGCTAACTTTCAGACTTCGATGGTATCTGTTACGGTCAAAGACAGAGCAGTCTTTTCACGTCAATTTGCTGCACTTGTGAATGCAGGAGTCGCATTAGTCCGAGGACTCGGCGTTTTAGCTGATCAGTGTACGAATCCTAAATTGAAAAAAGCACTCATGGAAATTAGCGCTGATGTTCAGCAGGGGGTAAACCTGTCTGATGCGATGCGGAAACATCCTCAGTGTTTTGATGGCTTGTACGTCAGCATGGTGCAAGCAGGTGAGACAGGTGGAGTCCTTGATGAGGTTCTAAATCGTTTGGCAAAATTGCTTGAAGATGTTGCCCGTTTGCAGAACCAAATTAAATCGGCAATGAGTTATCCAGTGGTCGTTGGTGTACTTGCAACACTAATTTTCTTGGGGATGACGATGTTTCTGATTCCAATCTTTGCCGGAATCTTTAAGCAGCTTGGGGGCGACTTGCCGCTATTTACCCAGATCATGCTGGATATTAGCGGATTCCTTCGGAGTCCAGCAGCAGCGAGTTTGCTGATTATTGTGCCATCGATTATTTATGCTTACAAGCAATACTACAAGACTCGTGTTGGGCGCGAGACGATGGATCGATTTTTTCTGAAGATGCCATTATTTGGTGACCTCATTCAAAAAACGGCGACTGCAAGATTCTGCCGCACGTTTGGCGCACTAACGCGCTCAGGTGTTCCGATTTTGACTTGTTTAGAAATTGTGCGCGATACTTCGGGGAATCAGATTGTTGCAAATGCGATCGACGAAGCTCGCAAGGAAATTCAGACAGGCGGCATGATCAGCATTGCGTTGCAAAAAGAGCAGGTTTTTCCAGCAATGGCGATTCAAATGATTAGCAT
>JALOOO010000375.1 GCA_025454375.1 Leptolyngbya sp. Prado105
AAGCCGTGGAACTCATGGAAGAGAAGAGTGCCCAATCCGCGTCTCGCGACGCCGCCCTAGATGTCGCTATCACTGCACGCGCTGCCTGGAGGCTGGTGGAATCAAAAGCCTCGGGGACCTTGAGGAACTGGCACCACTCGAGCACGATTTGGGAAAAGCCTGTCCGATGTCTGGCAAGAAGCAAGTAATACGATCGACGGCAAGACCTACACAACCTTGCAAGAGTATCTAGAACGCAACAAAGAACGCCATGAAAATCGGGTCTTCTACTGCACCGATGAAGTCACTCAAGCGACCTATGTGCAACTGCATACGAGCCAGGGCTTAGAAGTACTGTTCATGGATTCATTCATCGACAGCCACTTTGTCAGCTTCTTAGAGCGCGAGTACTCGCACATCAAATTTGCGCGAGTCGATGCAGAACTCGACGACACGCTGATCGACAAAGACAAATCTGAAGACATCGTTGATCCAAACACAAATCAAACTCGTGGAGAAAAGATCAAAGAGTTCTTCCAAAAAGCACTTGCTAAGCCGAAGCTAACGATCCGCACCGAAGCATTAAAAGGAGATGCGTCTGCGCCGCCTGCGATGGTCTTGCTTCCAGAACAACTGCGCCGAATGCAGGAAATGAATGCCCTCTTGCAACAACAAGCAATGCAATTCCCAGAGGAGCATATTTTGCTTGTCAATACCTCTCATCCGATGATTCAGAACTTGATGAGTTTGAATCAGGGGGCAATTGTCACAGGATCTGCTGTTTCTCCCTCTGAAGAGCTAGCCAATATGATTTGTCATCATGTGTACGATCTCGCCTTAATGGCGCAGAAAGGCTTTGATGCAGATGGGATGAAGGCTTTTGTGGAACGATCGAATCAGGTTCTCACCCAATTGACCGAACGCGCATTAACTTAACCTTAAATTGCCCGCATTACATTAGCGGTTGTGCGGGCAATTTTACAAAGAATCGTGATTTGTAAACAAATGTTTCAATCAATCATTCTTTTAATGAAAGTTCAGGCTCAGTTCGCTACGCTCTAAGATAGATAAGAGAGGAATAAGAAAATGACCACAGTGCCAGATAGCATTAGCCTGCTTGATTTATCAAACTTGTGGATTCAGAAAGCGCTGGCAGAGATTGCGACACAAAATGAGAAAGATCGAGCAGAATGTGTTGAACAAGAAACGGAAGAAGAATAAAGCTTTGACGATAAAAATAACGGTCTAGAACATTCAGTCTAGACCGTTATTTTTATGCCGATTTCTTGTCGAATGTTTTTGCGAGAAGAGCATCGATCGAGAAATTCCCTCCTCCGCCTGCTGCTAAAGCAAGATAGCATAGGGCATAAATCGAAGCGGTTTCTAAAGGTGCAAGCTGAAACCCGGTATCTTTCAGGTGAAAGTAAACCGCAACCAGCATGGTAAAAAATAGCGACAACGCGCTAAATCGAGTCAGTAGCCCGACGATCAAGAGAATTGAAGCTCCGATTTCGGTATATGCCGCCAGATAGGTAAAAAAGGTGGGAAAAGGCAATCCAATGACGTTAATCACATGTTCAATAAACCCTGGAACATCCGCGAGTTTACTAAAACCATTGTGAATCATTAAGAAGCCGACTACGACTCGCACGACAAGCCAAGCGACTTGAAAAAATGGGTTGGGGCTGAGGTCAGAATGTAGGATCGTTGAGATTCGCGATCGCGCAGAGGGGGCAACAGTCATTTCTTACTCCAAAACGATAATACTGAAACTGTAATCAAATTTTTTACATAACTCAATTTAACTACTCATTTGCAACCGAAAGCTTGACCTAAGATGAGAAATGAAGCCTTTGGATAGACGGTCGCAGGAATTGGTGCTTGCTACCGTTAGCGTAATCACTCATATAAAGCAAGGACACATAAAGCTATGTCACACTTTAGTACACTCCGCAGCAAGATCACGAATGCAGAATTGCTCAAGACTGCCTTGCGCGATTTAGGATTCACGGTCGAAACGAACACCGAGGTTCGAGGAATGGGATGTCAGCGCGTTCATGCGGACATCGTAGCCGTGTTGGATGGCAGCTATGATATCGGCTGGGTTCACAATGAAGATGGAACGTACAGCATTGTGGCAGATCTCTGGGGTGTGGCGAGAAAGCATAACCTGGCAGAGTTGATGACCGCTGTGAATCAGAAGTATGCCGTGCAGCAAACTCTGAACCAGGTGAAGCGTCCTGGATTGCAGAATGCAAATGTGCAAGTCATGGTGCATTAATCAAGGCTAAAAACTGCAAGAAACTCCGAGTTTTTACAGGCTCGGAGTTTTCGTTTTGTAAAAGACTTTGATTGTTTGAAAAGTATCTTAAGATAAGCTTACAAATGGTCGCATCTGGAACTTGATTCATGGCGAAGTTAGACGTTGAGACGATTTTGACTACTCCTTTCAAGACGCTATTACCGCCTTATCGATTTATTCCCACGGATGAACCGATTCTGCATCGACCGCATCATCCCTCGCCGCTCAATGAGAAAGCGATTCGAGTCCTCAACTGGAATATTGCAAAAAATAATCACGATCGCGAGTGGCAGAAAGATTTTGATTGGATCGTCGATCGCTATCAACCAGATCTAATTTTTCTGCAAGAAGTTCGACTTTGTACCGAACTGAAGCATTTTGAACTGGCTGAACTGGGGTGGAGCTTTGCTCCAAATTTTATTGATACGTATCACAACATTTATGCGGGGGTTTTAACCGCCTCTCGTGCTGCTTGTGTGACTCGTAAGGCAGTAATCACAGAGCATTCTGAGCCTGTCTCAAATACACCGAAGGTTTCGCTTGTCACTGAGTATGCCTTTGCTCAAGGAACTTTGCTGACAATCAATTCGCATTTGATCAATTTTGTAGACTTAGAGAAATTCAAAACTCAGCTTGTTGAGTTAGAAACTGCGATCGCGTCTCATGCTGGAGCAATCATTTTCTCAGGTGATTTTAATACCTGGAATCGCTCTCGTTGGCAACTCCTCGCTCCCCAGGGGGGACGGGA
>JALOOO010000015.1 GCA_025454375.1 Leptolyngbya sp. Prado105
CACCGGTGCCAGTGGCGGCACACCCGTCGCCTGCGGATCAGTATCGTTGACTTCGCCGCCCAGCCCCGCACCACGGAACACGACGACAAAACGGTGCTCCTTCACAGGCTCAACAGGCTCCTAGCAGTGCCGATCTGCTCAGAGATCCTCAATCTCAAGATTCACTCAGCAACCTATTTAACAATCGAAGTGATAATCCCAGCAGCAGCATTATGGATTTGATCCAGAGAGTGTCGCAAGGTTCGGTTGATCCAGAAGCATTCCGCCAGCAACAGCGAGAAAGCCTAGATGCCGCAACGGTAGATTTCTTTAAGAAGCGTCAACAGTTGTTGCAGCAGTCTCAGCCTCAGGTGGCTCCTGCCCCTGTCGTGCAGCCGATTAAGTAAGACCCTTAGCCCCTTAGCTCTAATTCTTGGGGGCTGAGAGTCTTGTCTCCATCTTGTTACTTCGCGATCGATTTGAACCTAAACTGACCGGATTTATCCCTTGTGACTTGCATTAGCGCGATCGCTGTTTCGCGATCGCCTTCGGGGGTAAAGTTAACCGAATGCACGGCTCCAATCGTGGTGAAACCGGGGGTCGAAAGTATCGCTCGGATTCCATTGCGCGTCGGGGCTTTTTGAATCGCGGCAATCATCGCCTGCGTCGCATCATAACCTAACGCCGATCGCCATCCTGGAGCGCGCCCCCAGATGAATTTGGCTTGCTGCTCAAAGGGTGAATTCTGTAGCTGAGTCTGAGCCGAAGGAATCGCAACGACCATGCCACTGGCTGCATTCCCTAACTCGCTCAAAATTCGAGAATTGTAGAGCGCATCTCCTGCCAAAATCGGCAGACGTTTTTGATTGGCATTGATCACCAGTAAGGTGCGATCGAGGAGTTCTGCATTTGGCGCAAGAAAGATTACTTCTGCACCTTTTTTTGTCGCTTGAGCAACACTCTCTGCAATCTCGATCGTCGGATTGCTCAAATCGACTTCATGCACAACTTTTCCTTTGTCGCCGTAGTAAAGCGCATCCTTAAAGGCTTCAGTGAGCGATTTACTATAGAGATTTTTGGAATTAAAGAAGATCGCTGCTTTGCGCTTCTTCAATTGCTTTGTCATGTAGGCTGCAAGCTGCTTAGCGGGCAGTTCATCACTAGGCATTGTGCGAAACACATAGCGACTGAAGCCTGATAGATTCCTAGCAGAACTTACGGGAGAAATTGCAACGAGTTCTCCTTCTTGGTAAATTTTCCCGGCGGCAAAGGTTGTATCACTGGTGCCATGCCCGACTACGCCCAGAATTGACGGATCGCTGACAAGCTGTGTCGCAATCTGGCGAGCGATCTCAGGATTTGCATCATCGGACGCGATCGCAATTTTTAGCTTCTTGGCTGTTGTCTGATTGATGCGATCCTGTGCTTGAGCAATGCCGCGCAATACTTCAGCAGTAGCAGTTGGATTTGTCCGAACTGGCAGCACAACGGCGATCGTACTGGCTGGCTCTGACCCGATCCGCGCATTGTTGAGATAGATCAAAGTTTCAGGATCGCTCTTATCTGCACTCCGAGCTTGCTCAAACAGACGAGCGGCTTCTGCAAAATTGCCGCTTTTCATTTTGTCGATTCCCGCCTGTTTCAAAGGTTGAGGCGGGGTCACTGGACTGAGTAAAGTCTGTCCGAAACTGAGAATTTGTGCCGTTCCAACAGGCGGCACTGGAGTCGGAGAATTGCGCGTCATTGTCCAAGCAGAAACGCCCACAATTGCCGATAAACCCGCTCCAATTGCTACTATTTTTAGCGGATTTGAGACACTGGGCTGAGTCGATTTTTGCCGATCTTTTGCCTTTGAAATTGGCATTTGAGTAAAGAGCGAAGACTTGACCCTATTCAGTGCCTCTAAGATCTCATCTGCGGTTTGATAGCGATCGTGAAAGTGAAATTGCGTCATCTTTTCCAAAACAGCGGCAAAATCATTGCTCACTGTCACTCGATCACGCCAAATGATCTGATGGGTATCGGGATCATAGGCAAGCTGAGACGGACGCACCCCTGTCAAGGCTTGAATTGCAATCATTCCTAACGAATAGAAATCGCTGTTATATCGCGGTCGTCCTAAACATTGCTCACTAGCCGCATACCCAGACGTATAGACTGGAACGCTGAGATCCGTTAGAGGTTCTGTTGCGATCGAGGATTCTAAAATCGTTTTTACCGCTCCGAAGTCGATGAGGACGAGTTTCTGATCGCGATCGCGTCGAATCAAATTCTCTGGCTTCAAGTCGCGATGAATCACACCTTGGTCATGAACAAAGCCCAAAATCTGTGTAACATCTTCAACGAGATCGACGACTTGCGCTTCTGAAAGCGTCTTATCCCCGCCAATCTCATCACTGAGGGGATGTCCTTGAATAAATTCTTGTGCTAAGTAAAACTCGTGATCTTCCTCGAAGTACGCGAGCAATTGCGGAATTTGATCATGTCTTCCTAAGCGCTCTAACGTTTCTGCCTCCGCAAAAAACATCCGGCGCACCTGGCGCAAAATTACTTCATCGTGACTTGAAAAGCTCAAATGCTTCAGCACACAGCGAGGATTCCCAGGACGTTTTGTGTCTTCAGCAATGTACGTTTGCCCAAAGCCGCCAGAGCCAAGGGGTTGAACGATTCTGTACCGTGCGTCGAGTATACGTCCTAGCATTGCAGCCCTGAAAAGTGATAATGGCATTGTAGGTCGATCGACAAATTCGGGCACATCCAGTTATGAAAATTCAGCAACGTCACGAATGGGTTTTAACCGCAGAAGAAGCGATCGTGATTCAGCAAGATCTGCGCCAAGAGGTGATTGTGCAGGATCAATTCGGGGCGGTGCAACATGTGGCTGGGATCGATGTCGGATTTGAACAAGACGGAGCGATTACCCGAGCAGCAGTCGCAATTTTGACCTATCCAGAGTTGAAGTTTTGTGATCATGCGATCGCGCGTCGTCCAACCACTTTTCCATATATTCCGGGCTTTCTCTCGTTTCGCGAAGTTCCAGCCGTTTTAGATGCCTTAGAACAAGTCAAGACCATGCCTGATTTGCTGCTGTGTGATGGTCAAGGGTTAGCGCATCCGAGACGATTCGGGATTGCCTGTCATCTAGGAATTTTGACGAATATCCCTGCGATCGGCGTTGGCAAGTCTCGCTTAGTTGGCAAGCATGAAGACCCGCCAGATGAGCGTGGGGCTTGGGTTCCTCTGATCCATAAAAGCGATACGATCGGAGCCGTCCTCAAAACTCGTCCCGGCACGAAACCGCTTTATATCTCTCTCGGACATCGGATTAGTTTGGAAAGCGCGCTCGCCTATGTGATGGGTTGCACAACAAAATATCGGCTTCCAGAAACAACTCGCCATGCTCATAAATTAGCTAGCGGATAGAAGCTCGTACAGAAGCGCGATCGCGGCATTATCTAAATCACCTTTGCCTTGAGCAATCAGCGAATCCATTAGCATCGTCACTTGAGCGCTACCCAGTAAAGGCACACCGACTTCTCGCCCAGTCTGCAATACGAGATTCATATCTTTGCGATGCAGATCGAGCTTGAATCCTGGTTGGAAGCTTCCCTCTAAAATTCGCTTACCGTGAACTTCTAGCACCCGACTTTGAGCAAAGCCACCGAGTAACGCATCGCGCACTTTTGCGACATCAACGCCTGATTTCTTTGCTAAAGTCAGAGCTTCTGCAACAGCTTGAACCGTCATTGCGACAACAATTTGATTGCAAGCTTTAGTAATTTGTCCGGCTCCAGATCCACCCATATAAACAATGTTCTTTCCCATCGCTTGCAGCACAGGTAAAGCGCGATCGAAGGCTTCGTGATCTCCTCCAACCATGATCGACAATGTGCCTTGCTGTGCCCCAATATCGCCACCCGAAACCGGAGCATCTAAAGCTTGAACTCCGTGTGTTTTTAGCTCGGTATAAATCTTTTTAGAAGTAGCCGCCGCGATCGTAGACATATCAATAAACAACATCCCGGATCGTAACTCTTCGAGCATTGCTTGTACGACTGCTTCGACATCAGGAGAATCCGGAAGACAGGTGATCACAATATCGGATTGTTCAGCGACTTGTTGAGCCGAAGTTGCAGGAGTTGCACCGTCTTGGGCGAGTTCGGCGATCGAAGACTGAGATCGATTAAAAACCGTAACCGAATATCCTGCTTTTAACAAATTCCGCACCATTGGTTTGCCCATGATGCCAAGCCCGATAAATCCGAGGCGTTCCATAGTTTCTAAGATTTCATGATGTACAGTGAAATCTTATCGTCTTGCTTGAAAGCCTTGAAGAAATTCGATCGCTTCAACTTGGCTCGGAAGGACAAATTCGATCGGCTGATTCAGAAACGCAAATTCTTCCTCAGCTTTAGCGTACTTAATTCGGCGTTTACCAAATTGGGGACTGTCGTAGATAGTCAGAGATCGCTGAAATGAATTGGAAAGCGTCAATCGAGTTGGAGTCTGGAAAAAGCGAATTTTTTGGATTGCGATCGGAATGGCTTGCAGTAATTTTGAAGTGTCGATTTTTTGGATCGAATCACTCAACGTTGCGACCAATACATGAAATGCCTGTAATCCAATAGAGTCATCAATCTCCTGATAAGGCACTGATTTAAGAAGACTGAGCAAATTATCCTGCGTCACCTTAGCATCCGAAAACGGCAGGATGGCGATGAACGCCGTAGAAAATAAATCCTCATCTCGATCGAGCGCAAATCGTAAAATTGTTCGCCGCTTGTGAATCTCAATTTGAGGTGGCGTAATCCCATTTTTCTGGCGGGCGAGTTGTTGATAAGCAACGGCTAAAGCACAGTGAGCATCCGAACTTAACCGATCGTCAATCACGATTTCCACGATCGGCGGAGACTCATGAAAATATTCGCTGAGATCCTCGCTAATAAATTGATAAATCTGGCTTTGATCTCCATTCTGACTGAGATCAATCCAGCGGCAGGTCGCACCTGCGGTTTTAATTCCAAACGGCGAAACCGAGTAGAGTTTTGCCCCTGTGAGATTCGAGCCGCTTAAATCTGCTCCTGTCCAATCTACATACGCGAGATTCGATCGAGACAAATCCACATGAACCAATGTTGCATTGAGCAAAATTGCATGGCTGAGATCGACTCCGGTGAGGGTTGCCCCGCTTAATTTTGCCCCAGTTAGATCTGCCCAACGCAGATTCGCCCCACTGAGATCCGCCCAGCGCAGATTTGCCCCGCGCAGGTTTGCCCCTTGGAGATTAGCGCGGTTGAGTGTCGCCTGCCGCAGTTCTGCATATCGCAAATCTGCTCCAGATAAATCGGTGCTGCTGAGTTCGCTATTCGTCAGATTTGCTCCGTGAAGATTTGCAGAAATTAGCTTGGCATAGCGGAGATCGGCGCGACTGAGATTTGCCCGTTGCAAGTTGCTCCCGCGCAGTTTCGCATCTCGTAAGTCGGCATAGCTAAGATTTGCCGATCGTAAATCTCCAGAGCTAAAGTCAGCGCGAGTTAACTCCGTATTGCTTAAATCTGCATGTTGAAGATTCGTATGACTAAAATCGGAGAGCGTCAGCGTTGCGCCATGAAATTTTGCATATTCAAAGCTCGAATGACTAAAATCTGCATTCGTAATTTTTGAGGTCGCGAAATTTGCTTGATGAAAGGTCGATCGACTTAAATTCACCCCTGGCAGATTGACTCCGCTCAAGTTCAGCCCCGAAAATTCTCGCAGGTCTGCGGCATATTGTTCTAGAAGTTCCTCAGCGTTCATGTGATCTCGTCAATCCTCGTATCGCAAAGTTGAAATTTTCGAGGTGAATTCAGCGCTAACGTACCCAGTTGTAGAGCAGAATTACCTGTAATGGTTTGGGGGATATGCGGATGAAAGTTGGAATCGTGGGCTTGGGGTTGATTGGTGGATCGCTTGGGTTGGATTTGCGATCGCAAGGACACACCGTCTTGGGAGTCAGCCGCAAATCGCGCACTTGCGAATTGGCGATCGCGCGTGGAGCCGTAGACGAAGCCGATTCTGATCTGGCGCTGATGTCCGATGTGGATGCGATTTTTGTTTGTACTCCGATCGTGCATATTTTTACAACCGTCCAACAATTGATCCCGCATATTTCTCTAGACACCGTTGTAACCGATGTTGGCTCAGTTAAAGCATCGATCGTCAAAGATTTATCTCCGATTTGGAAAAATTTTGTCGGGGGTCACCCAATGGCAGGAACGGCAGAAAGTGGAATTGAAGCCGCACTGCATGGATTATTTGCAGGAAATCCCTATGTGCTGACTCCAACGGATGAGACTCCAAAACCCGCGATCGACCGAATTGAATCGCTCTTACGTCCGCTCCAGGTGAAATTGTTTCACTGCAAACCAGAAGATCACGATCGAGCGGTGGCTTGGATTTCGCATTTACCTGTGATGACGAGTGCGAATTTGATTTCGGCTTGTTTGAGTGAATCGGATCAAGCTGTGTTGAATTTAGCAAAAATGCTCGCGAGTTCAGGATTTCGAGATACGAGTCGCGTCGGTGGTGGAAATCCTGAATTGGGGGTGATGATGGCTCAGTTTAATAAGACTGAAGTGTTGCGATCGCTGTCGGTCTATCGAGAAAGGCTAGATTACCTCACACAATTGATCGAGCAAGAGAAATGGACGGATTTGCAGGCTGAGTTTGAGAAGACACAGGGAGCGCGATCGGACTTTTTATAAGACAACATTTGGAGAAGGCGGTTTAAAAGTCATTGCTGCTCGCATCGCCCCGACTGTGAATCAAAATCCGAGCTTTTGCGATCGCCTAGAATTAAAGACAAGAGTTAGGAAGAAAAGAATGGTTCAAGCTTCCCTAAAATCCATCTCACTTGAGGAATTCCTGCTACTTCCAGAAACCAAGCCTGCCGGAGAATACATTGGTGGCGAAATCATTCAAAAACCCATGCCCAAAGTTAAGCACAGTACCCTTCAAGGAGAACTTGTTCCCGCCATTAATGCCAAACTCAAACCTCAGAAGATCGCTTGGGCATTTCCAGAATTGCGCTGTACTTTTTCAGGACGCTCTATTGTGCCAGATATTGCAGTCTTCACCTGGAATCGCATTTCATTTGATCAAGCAGGAGACATCAGCGATGATTTTGTCTCTGTTCCAGATTGGATCATTGAAATTCTCTCGCCCGAGCAGAGCGCAACTCTACTAACGAAGAAAGTCTTGCGCTGTCTTGCAAATGGATGCCAGATGGGCTGGTTAATCGATCCAGATGATTTCTCAGTCTTTATTTATCAACCTAAACAAGAACCTCTCTACTTCGATCTCGACGCTCCAGCAGATATCTTGCCTGTTCCCGCGTTTGCCCATGACTTTCAATTGAGCGTTGGAACATTGTTCAACTGGTTAAAAGGAGAAACATCCTGAGGCAAGGCTAATCGAGGAATGCGATCGAGAGCTAGAGTTCACCCGCACGTGAACGGCGCGCTAATCGAACCGACCCCGCTACTTAAAGCATTCTACTAAGTGGGATTTCTGCCGATACAGACAAAGTACGCATCGATTCATTCTAGCACTGCTCACTTCTGGGCTTCTGCAAAAGCTGCATAAACCGCTTTAACGTTATACCAATTGAGAAAAATTCGGGCGACTTGTTCAGCGAGTTGGGGTTTATTTTGATTGATCAGCGATCGCATCACAGGCGCAAGCGTTCTTTCATTTAACAATCCACCTAGCGACAAAACGCCCCACAAGACCCGATGAATCCAAGTCATCTGAATCATCATTTTCACATCAAAGGTTGGATGCTTCTGATAAAACACAACCCCCATACGTCCGCGCTGCATTTCTACATCGATTAATTTTGGAATTTGGTCGAGTGAAAAAGCTGGATGCCAATGATATCCAACGGCTTCGGGACATTTTACTAACTTCAAACCCAAATTCTTCAAGCGCACTCCAAGCTCAAGATCTTCCCAACCGTACTGTTTGAATCCCGTGTCAAAAAGTCCAGCTTCGATCAGCCAATGACGCGAGATTGCCACATTTCCAGTCGCAAAATATGCCGCCGAAAAATCCGTCAATTTGTAAGGTTCTGAAGTCGGACTTGCGAAATTTGCGGTATTGATCACACGACCATAGGTAAACAAGCGATCGTTGCCTAATTCTTCTTTTCCGCGAATCAAAGTATCGACATGCGACTGTAAAAACACATCCGTCACAACCAGATCGCTGTCAATAAAAACGATCGTATCTCCCTTCGCCTGCTCCACCCCATAATTCCTAGCACCCGCCGCCCCCCCATGATCCTGACAGAACAATCGCACATGAGGAAACTCCGACGAACGAGACTGTAACCATTCGACTGTGCCATCCGTCGAGCCATCATCCACCACCACAATTTCGTAATCCGAAAACGTCTGGTCTTCCATTGCGCTCAGACACTTTTCTAAAATCGGTTTCCGGTTGTACGTGGGAATAACAACACTCAAAAACACAAGAGACTCTCCTCAACAGCACATTAATTAGTATCCTCGATCGTGGCTTAAGCCAGAAAGTTGCCCAATTTGAGAAAATAGATTAACCCTGACCACGTAGGAAAAAACCACACATGACTTAAGTCTAGAATTCTGTGCATCTCCTGTCGTGCGATACAGAACTTTGCCCGCATAATTGTAAACTTGATCGTCTTACATTAGAGAGAACTCAAATCATGGGTCGTGCAAAGAAAGTTGTGCTGGCTTATTCCGGGGGAGTTGATACATCCGTTTGTATTCCATACCTTAAGCAAGAATGGGGCGTGGAAGAAGTGATTACGCTAGCAGCAGATTTAGGGCAGGGCGATGAGTTAGAGCCGATTCGAGAGAAAGCATTGAGTTCGGGCGCGTCCGTTTCTCTCATTGCCGATGCAAAAGTCAGCTTTATCAAAGATTACGCATTTCCAGCAATTCAAGCGAATGCGCTTTACGAAAATCGCTATCCGCTTTCGACCGCGTTAGCCCGTCCTCTGATTGCAAAATTATTGGTCGATGCCGCCGCCGAATATGGAGCCGATGCAGTCGCGCATGGCTGTACCGGGAAAGGAAATGACCAGGTGCGGTTTGATGTCGCAATTGCAGCGCTCAATCCGGATCTAAAAGTTCTTGCTCCCGCACGCGAATGGGGCATGAGCCGCGAAGAAACGATCGCTTACGGCGAGAAATTCGGCATTCCATCGCCTGTGAAAAAATCTTCGCCTTACAGTATCGATCGCAATTTACTTGGACGCAGCATCGAAGCAGGGCCTCTCGAAGATCCCTGGACAGAACCGCTCGAAGAAATCTATGCGATGACAAAAGCGATCGCTGACACTCCGAACGAGCCGGACTATGTTGAAATTGGATTCGACAAAGGCATTCCCGTGAGCTTAGATAGTCGCTTGCTCAACCCGATCGATCTGGTGAGCGAACTCAACGATCGAGTCGGCAATCATGGGATCGGTCGGATCGATATGGTCGAGAACCGCCTCGTTGGGATTAAATCGCGAGAGATCTATGAAACACCCGCATTGCTCGTTTTGATTCAAGCCCATCGGGATTTAGAAAGTCTGACTCTGACTGCAGATGTGACGCACTACAAGCGTGGGATTGAAGAGACTTACTCTCAGATGATCTATAACGGTTTGTGGTACAGCCCCTTGAAAGGTGCATTAGATGCCTTTGTGCAGCAAACTCAGGAGCAAGTGAGCGGGACGGTTCGAGTGAAATTGTTCAAGGGTAATTCCACGATCGTCGGACGCAAATCTGAGCAATCTCTCTACACCCCCGACCTAGCAACTTACGGAGCAGAAGATCAATTCGATCACAAAGCTGCGGAAGGCTTTATCTATGTCTGGGGCTTGCCGACTCGCGTCTGGTCGCAGTTACACCGCAAATAAGCGCATGAACTCCGTTGATCTAATCCGGCAAGGTCGCTTTTCTGGACTAGGTAAACGAAGTTCTTTCGGATTATGCCTGAAACATCTGGCATAATCCGAAACCTTATAAGCTATAACCTATGGATGACCTGGGGCTCGAACCCAGAACCAGCGGATTAAGAGTCCGATGCTCTACCATTGAGCTAGTCATCCTTAGTTCTCCCAACATCATATCAGGATTGCTTGGATTCAGGATAGGGTATGCGTAAGTGGTTATCGATCGTAGGAATTGGCGATGATGGACTCGACGGAATTTCATCAGTGGGTCGATCGCTGATCGATCACGCCGAAATTCTCTTTGGGGGCGATCGACATTTAGCCCTGTTGCCAACCGATGCACGCCTCAAAATTCGGTGGACTTCTCCCATTGGTCAATCCATTCAGAACCTTCTTACCTACCAAGGTCAAGCAGTCTGTGTGCTAGCGAGCGGCGATCCCATGTGCTACGGAATCGGCTCAACTTTAGCACGTCAGATTGATTTTGCAGAAATGACGATCGTGCCTGCTCCCTCTGCCTTTAGTCTTGCCTGTGCGCGATTGGGGTGGGCACTCCAAGAGGTTGAAATGCTGAGTCTTTGCGGTCGCGATCCCCATCTATTAAATGCTGTCCTGTATCCAGGTGCAAAAATTCTCGTGCTAAGTGCCGATCGACAAACGCCTTTAATCGTTGCTAATCTCCTCAAACAACGCGGTTTAGAAAAGAGCGAAATCATTGTTCTAGAACATTTAGGAGGTTCTCAGGAACGAATAGTGAGCGGGAACTTTGAGAATTTAGCTGATCTCAATACGATCGCAATTACCTGTCCCGCTAGTTCTTTACCTGCCCGAATTCCAGGGCTTCCCGATTCTGCTTATACCCATGATGGACAACTGACAAAGCGCGAAATTCGAGCGGTTACTTTATCGACGCTCGCTCCTCATCCTGGGCAATTGCTCTGGGATGTGGGAGCCGGATGTGGCTCGATCGCAATTGAATGGATGCGCTCCGATCGCAGATGCCGCGCGATTGCAATTGAATCAAATCCAGATCGCCTCAAACTTATTGCACAAAATGCCAGCACGCTCGGCGTTCCGAATTTAAGAATTGTCGCCGGAAAAGCTCCGATCGCACTGCAAGATTTACCCATGCCAGACACAATCTTTATCGGAGGCGGATTAACTGCTCCAGATGTGATTGAAACCTGCTGGCAATCGCTGCGGTCTGGGGGGCGACTGGTCGCAAATGCCGTGACCGTCGAAACAGAAGCAAAGCTATTTCAATGGCAGAGCCAAGTCGGAGGAGAACTTACCCGCATCGCTGTGCAACGAGCAGAAGCGATCGGGAAATTTCTGGGTTGGAAAGCCATGTCGCCCATCACCCAGTGGAGTGTAACAAAGCCTTAATCGAGCGGGCTATAGTGACGGCAACCTTCACAAGGACCATCGGGATTCACAGCACATCGGACTAACTCCGATCGCGCATTAAATTCACAACTTGCATCTCCCAAAAACCAACGCCCATCGACGAAACTTCGCTCGATTGGGCGTTGAGCTGTTTGGACATAGAGCGCGACTTTATGAAGTCGATAACGCCCTGACTTGAGTTGGTAGCGATGCCGACGTTCTAAAACGGCGTAAGTCTGACCCTCCAAGTCGAAATAGGCTCCAGGCTGGGGTGACCAGTCAAACTGGACATTGCCAAGAGAACGACTCGGATGAGTCAGAATAATCTCTGTCGGTAGTGAGTCTTGCTCCATGAAAGTGTGTTCTAGCTAACGCATAGAGTTACTCGATGGTATCGCACTTGAGCAACGACCCGAATTGAGTTTAGATTTTGCACAGAATTGAGAAAAATCTATCGCTTTCTCACTACACCGTACCAAGGATTGACTTGCAACGCTCCACTAGGTTTGAAGACAACCTTAAAGGAGGCTGCTGATTCTGCGGGCGCGTTTGAATCGATCGGTTTACTCAATTGCGGTAGCGGAGTATCTTTCGCAAAATCATTTGCAGGTTGGTTCTCAGGTTGGAAGCCCACGATCGTGCCATCGGGTTTAATCCGAACTCGGTAAACTAAGTCTTTATTAAACGGCGGTCTACCTTGCCAGCTTTTATCGATCGCGTCGTAAAGTTTCGGCTGCAAATTCTCAAGCGTGGCTGCATCGGTTAATTCGGTTGCAGGCGTTGCGACAGGACTCGGAGACGCAGCAGGACTTGGAGAATCGGCAGGACTTGGAGAATCGGCAACTGTTGCACTTGGAGCGGCTGAAGTCGCATTGGCTGGCGTGACTTCAAGATTGCCTTGCGGTTTGAAGACGACGCGATACTGTGCGAGGGGTTCAGAGTTAGGAGTGCTACCACTAGGTTGACGATAGAGCAAATCTAACAGCGGCGTTTGTTGGGCTGCTTTTTCGAGAGCGGCTGGCGTTTCAGCTTTGAAGCCGACAATATCACCGTTTTTCGCAACCCCAATTCGATAGGCTAATTCTTCTGTAACGGCAGATTGCGTTGTCCATCTGTCACGAATTTGAGCCGTGACACGATCGCCTAATGTTCTTAATTCCGCAGCGTCGGTAATGGCAGGGGCTGCATTTAGTGCAGTTTCAAGTTGAGCGAGATCAGGACTCGGCGACGCAGTTGGAGCAGCAGCAGCAGTTGGAGAGGCGGCAGGGCTTGGGCTAAGGGTTGGACTTGGACTCGGAGAATTATTAGCAACGGCTGCTGGACAATCGGCTGCGCCAGGGCTGAGACATTCTGGCGTTTTGACCCGCATCGTGGGCAGAGAGAAGAAGGCGATCGCTGCCAGTGCCAAACCTGAAACCCCGATCGAAGCCGGAACGACTTGTTTTGCCATCTGCTCACCGGATCGAGCATATCGCTTCGGAACCGGGGAAAGATTCAACGACCAGAAAGGCAAGGTTTGCGTATCTGCGACAAATTGATCGATCGCTTCAACGAGATCAAACAATTGCACGGTCGTTAGATTGACGGATCGTTCTTCACTTGCCGGATTATTGGGATCTTTCTCGATGCTGATTCGATGATGAGCGCGATCGAGACGTTCTAATTTGACAAACGAAGGACGATCGCTATAAGTATGACGCGGCAGATGCACGCCACTGAGAAACTCCTGAGCGTACAAACTCACTGCTGTAACGAGACTTTCAAAGAATTCACGTCCACCTTTGAGCGGGGTGTCTTGTCCGGGGAGATGACATTCTGCATTAATCAGCAGCGACATCACCGGGCGAATATCAGTCTGCCCTGTTGCAGTTGGATCAGATAACCCCTCTAAAATTAACGTGCAATTCGGCAAGCTATATTGCCGTTGTAGCGTCATTGCATTCGTCATTACTGCACTTCTCCGTCAAACAAACTAATCCACAGCCGTTGTACACCCGAAGTTCCGGTACAGAACAATAATTGCTCTAATAAGTCGAGCGCTAATTCGTTCAGTTTCTCATCGGAACTGTACGCCAACACTCCCGCCCGTTTGGCATTCATCCGACTGCGGTAGTGCGATCGAAATCTTTCCAAATATTCTGAGAGCCGAAAATGATGATCCGGTGACAAATTCTTCTCACTCAGTTGTTGGTACGCTAAAAGCAGTTGCCGAATTAGCACCGTTAAGCGACGGGCTAAATAGCAAGCGACTAACACTAAAGCTTTTGCCTCAACCAAAGTGAGAGGGCGACGTTGGGCATAGCGGCGGAAAGGATTCGTCGATCGCATTCGCCAGAGTGCCACTCGATTTTTTAGGACTCCACGCAGGTCAAACTCATTTGCAACCGCCAAGATTGCTTCTGATCCCGTCAGATCTAACGCCTCGATCGCTAACAACAACAAATCAATCTGCATCCGAGTCCGGCGAGGGCATACCCCATCTGCGACAGGCGGATCAGGCAGACTATCGAGAATAATCGGTGTGGGGGGCGTTGGCGGAGCAGGTGGGCTATTCAACTGCATTACATTCACGGAGACACTCATTCCTTTAATTTAGTTAGTCACACTGTAGATTCGTCTGAAGCAACCTTATTTCTTAAAGGCTGAAAGACCCAGAACTGTAGAATGCTTCATTCCATCATCGTTCACTGCTCCTAACTACGAATCACGTATGGTAAATTACGAATTTGCAAGCATTGTACCGAGAATCGACTGCGAATTCGAGGCTGAAGCCAAGCAATACGCCTAGAGAATTCTGTAAGCGAACTGAGATTTCTGCCTCCGTAGAGTTGCGGGAAATTGCAACTCATCTCGATCGATTAAATTCGATTCGACAGAATCAAAAATTTCCCAGACAGCATTACAGTCTAGCGGACTTCTCGCACGATGCTGCTCCATTTTGACAAATTTGATCCCGATTCAGCGCAGATTTTTATAAGGGAAGTGGGACAATAGATTTCATTGTTTTGCCCTGCGTTTAATTTGGTTTGGTGTATGTTGAAGAATTTCAAACGAGTCGTTGCGGTTTTGCTCATGGTACTGGCACTGGGTTTGCAGGGCTGTGTGTCTGCTGGCGTGGGTGGGCTAAATAGTTTTATTGACAGCACCGACGGCTATCGCTTTCTCTATCCGAACGGCTGGCTTTCGGTCAAAGTCGCAAATGGTCCTGATGTTGTGTTTCATGACATCATCGAGCAGACCGAAAATATCAGTATGGTGATTAACCCGGTTCCTGGGAAGAAAAAACTTTCAGATTTAGGAACGCCAACTGAGGTCGGCTATCAGCTTGGAAAAAGCGCGATCGCTCCGCCGGATTCGGGGCGCACGGCTGAGTTAATCCGTGCGGATGAGCGTCAAATCGCCGATCGCACTTATTATCTACTGGAGTATTTGGTGACGTTACCCAATCAAGAGAAGCGGCATAACTTAGCCAGTGCGATTGTCTACCGCAGCAAGTTATATACGATGAATGCGTCCACTTCTGAAGCACGGTGGGAGAAAATGGCTCCACTGTTAATCAAATCTGTGAAGTCGTTCAAGGTGGATTAGAGATGCCCGTTCCCTTTGTGCTTGCGTCTGCATCTCCGGCACGCAGACGACTTTTAGAGATGGCTGGGATTCCTATCATGGTCTTCGCGAGCGATTTCGACGAGTCGCAGATTCAAATTACCGATCCGGGTCAACTTGTACAGGTGCTTGCCGAGGGGAAGGCTCGATCGACGATGCGCGCTTTGTTTGATCGCCAAGCTGAATTGCCGCCTGGATTTTTTTCAACGAATCCAGGGTTGATTCTCGGCTGCGATTCCGTTTTGGCAATCGGGGGCGAAATTCACGGTAAGCCAAAAGATCCAGATGAAGCGATCGCTCGCTGGAAAATGATGCGTGGCAATGTGGGCGAATTGTTTACAGGACATGCTTTTTTGCAGCCTTACACAACGGAACAAGGGGCGCTAATGCCTTATCCGCCGCTTGTGAGAACACAGGTCACGCGCGTTTATTTCGCGAATATCAGCGATCGACAGATTGAAGCATATATTGCCACCAAAGAACCGATGAGTTGTGCCGGATGTTTTGCCTTAGAAGGGCGGGGCGGATTATTTGTCGAGAAGCTGGAAGGTTGTCATACCAACGTAATTGGTTTGAGCTTGCCTCTACTGCGGCAAATGTTAGCAGAGCTTAAATATGACGTAACTGACCTTTGGAGGTGATTAGAGTTTAAAGATTTAGTGCATCTGGAGAAAGCGCTCCTAAACTGGAAGAACACAGAGAGACAATAGGTTAGAAATCCTACCTGAGTCCTTCAAGATTGGCTTGATTCTGCATGACGTTACCTGTGAATTCTTCAAGGCTTGAGGCGCGTCCGGAGCAACGTTCTGAGATGCTCTTGCGCGATCGATATGAGGTCGGGCGATTGCTCGGGCGCGGTGGATTTGGTGTGACCTATCTGGCGCGGGATATCAGACTTCCGGGAAGTCCTCGCTGTGTGATTAAGCAACTCTGTCCCAAAGTCCAAGATCCGGCTGCCTTAAAGAAAGCGCGTCAACGATTTGAGCAAGAAGCAAGAACCCTAGCGCGATTGGGAAGTCATTCTCAGATTCCGCAATTATTGGATTATTTTGAGATTAATGGTGAGTTTTATCTGGCTCAAGAATTTGTCCGAGGTCGAACGCTGGCTCAAGATGTTCACAAGTCGGGTGTTTGGTCAGAAAAGACAGTGAAGCAGTTTCTGAAAGATTTTCTGCCTCTCTTGCATTATGTTCACAAACAGAAAGTGATTCACCGGGATATCAAACCTTCTAATATTGTGCGCTGTAAGGAAGATGGGCGCTGGGTTTTGATTGATTTTGGGGCGGTCAAGGAACGAATCGCTGCGCCGGATCATACCTATCGATCGATGGCAACGCATTTTGTAGGCACGATCGGGTTTGCGCCCCCCGAGCAGATTGCGATGCGTCCGGCTTATGCGAGTGATGTTTATGCGCTGGGTGTGACCTGTCTGTATTTATTAGCAGGACGAATTCCAAATGAGCAAGATTACGATCCCTATACAGGCGAATTGAATTGGCAAAAGATTGTGCGAGTCAGTGACTATTTCGGACGCATTCTAGAAAAAATGTTGAAGTCTTCTCTGCGCGATCGTTTCAAGTCTGCCGATGAGATTGCGAGAATTTTGGAACTAGAAGATCATTTGGAGGCATTGCGCCCTTGTTTGAGCCATCATCCGTTATCTCAGACTGAGATGGAGCCAGAAAGTCTTGAGTTTGTTTCGCCATTGGCGAGGACAGCGATCGCGATCCGAGCATGGCAAGCCCGACTCGCAGCAAGAGAAGCACAAGATAAGAAGCACTGATACAATCGGGGCATCGGACGCTGTTGTCATGAAAAATGCGCCATCCTCAGTTAGATGAAATCTTGGCAAGACTGCGATCATATCTCGAAGAGACGTATGGAGATCGCTTGTCGCAAGTCATTCTGTATGGCTCTCAAGCACGAGGCGATGCCCATGAAGAGTCAGATATTGATGTATTGGTTGTTTTGAAAGACTCATTTGATTTTTGTACCGAAGTCGATCTCACGAATCATTTCATTGCTGACCTCTGCTTAGACTGTGAAGTGGTAGTTTCAGTGATGTTTGCGAAGTTGCAGAAAGTTGAATCTTCTGGAATGCCGTTTTATAGAAATGTTCGGCATGAAGGAATTGCAGTATGACACAGGACATTAGTTCTCTTCTTCATAAGGCTCGACAAAGTTTAACTGCTGCAAAATTGCTTGCTGATGAAGGACTCTTCGAGTTTTCAGTCTCACGCGCTTACTACACAATGTTCTACATAGCACAAGCATTATTGCTGTCGCGCGAGCTTAGCTTTTCAACTCATGCAGGAGTGATAAATGCGTTTGGACTACAATTTGCCAAATCTGGCGAAATCGCCCCAGAATATCATCAAGCTTTGATCAAAGCTGAACGACTTCGATTGCAGGGAGATTACGATGTGGAACCTGAAATCTCGGCAGAGTCGTCCGAAAAGCAGATTGATTGGGCGACTCGTTTCATTCAGTTAGCAGAAGCACGCCTTGAAGGGTTAGAAACATAATTCAATTTTTTAATTTAAAGGCGCGAAGAGTATCCTGATTTTCAAGAATCATATGTGTATTATTTGACGAGATACGTACTGAAGTCACCCAAGAAATGGAGAGAACAGACGTATAGATAAACCGCGATAGATTACCGTGTGAAAATAGTAATGAGATTTTTACAGACTGTATTTGGTCTCTCATGGACTTTGGGATACATCGGAAATGGACTCTTGTTTGCGTATGTTGAGTGGAGTTTTCTCCGCCAAAATTTCCTGCAAATCTTCAATCCGCTTCTACATCTTCAAGTCTTAGGAGTTCTCCTCACAACTCCACTTTTCTGGATTTTCCTAGCGATGGCAGCCGTTGGATACTACATGGTAATGAGGCTCGGTCGGCAGCTTGAGCGACGAACAAAGCAGTCTGTAAAACGCATTGAAGCGATCCCATCCGTAACAACGCAACCCTCTCAAGAGCGCAATCGATTACCGACTGCTTCGATTTACGAAACACCTGTACATGCTCCCCCAAAGACGATCGAACCAGATTACAACTCGCAAGTGGGTGAGTTAGAAATTAGGTTGCTAAATTGGGCAATTCAAAGCAATCAACAAGTGAGGTTTCACTACACAAAGCAAAATGGAGAGGAGAGCGATCGTACAGTGACTCCAATCTGCTTGACAACAGCAAATCGAACCACGTATCTAGAAGGAGTCTGTGACCTCAGGAGAGCTAGACGAAACTTTGCAGTTCATCGAATGCGCGATTTGCATCTGATTTCGCAAGGAACTGAGCAACGCGCAATTTGTGAAGAAATTACGTCTCCAACTCGCCTCAATTCAAGTAAATCGCTTTCTAATGCTGTACAAGAAAAAACTGCTGAACAACGACAATTTATTCAATGTCGAATTGATGAATTGGAGTACATCACAAATTCGGTATGGAATAACGTCGAAGAATTGAAGTCTTTGTACCACGAATTGAGTTTTCGTTCTAGCAAAAGAGCAGTCACCTTGCAAAAGCGGATTTCGATTCGGTTGGCTAAATTGCAGGAAAGTCGATTTCCTTCGACAACTGCTAATTCTGGGTTACAGACCCTATCGAGTGAAGTGTTTAAATACGAAAACGGGGTGTTAAAACAGTACGGCTACAAAGTCGGGATGAATGGTTTACCGGATGAGGATCGCTGGAGAATTTTGGATCAGATTTTTCTGAGTCCCCTGGCACAAAGTGATAATAACGCTTACTTGAGTGAGTGGGGTGATCCAAATAGTGCGAGGAGATTACAGAAAATGTCCAATTCGATCGCAGCTTTTGCGCGGAATGCAAAGCACCATCATGGAAATGATTATCGCAAAGCAATTCAAGATTGGGAAACTGACTTAGTATATCTGAAGAATACTTACTACAAGAACTGGTTTTCGTTTCGGTATCCGCGCACAAAGTGAGGATAAAACTTGAAAGCCTAAAGAAATATTATGATTCGATTCTTTTTAATTTCAGGCGCAATTCTGGCGGGACTTTCGGTTGCAGGTGGAGCGTTTGCAACTCATGCTTTGAGAGCTAAACTTGACGATCGTGCGATCGCCATTTTCGAGACAGGCGCAAAATATCAGATGTATCACGCGATCGCGCTGATTCTCGTTGCGCTATTGATGGCTCGTGCTGAACTCGGAGAAACCATTCTCGCCGTTTCGGGAATTGCATTCATAAGTGGAATCGTTCTCTTCTCTGGGAGCCTTTATACATTGTCTTTATCGGGCGTGAAAATTCTAGGCGCAGTCGCACCTTTAGGCGGAGCCGCTTTTCTGATTGGGTGGGCTTGTCTGGCGATCGCAGCCTTCCAGTGGAAGCCATAATTGCAAGCTTTGTGTAAACATAGGACAGTTTGAATCGATGAGTTTCCTATGTGTCGATTACTTGGCTACTTGGGGCAACCCGTTTTACTCGATCGCTTGATCTCCCAGCCTGATCACTCCCTTGTGGTGCAGAGCTACCAGCCTAAAGAAATGACCGCAGGCTTGCTGAATGCCGATGGATTCGGAGTCGGTTGGTATCATGCAACGCGCAAAGCAGAACCTTTTATCTATCGCAATACGCTGCCGATTTGGAATGATCTAAATTTGCAGAGCTTGAGTCGATATGTCGAATCGGGTTGTGTCTTAGCGAATGTGCGAAGTGCAACGGCAGGATTGGCAACAGATTTGAGTAACTGTCAGCCGTTTCAATATGCGTCACTGCTTGGGATTCACAATGGATTTATTGAAAATTTTCGGCAGACGATGTATCGCCCAATGCGAGATCGTTTAAGCGATCTCGCCTATCAATTTATTCAAGGCCTGACGGATTCAGAGCATATCTTTGCAACAGTGATTGATGAACTAGAAACGAGTGCAAATCTTACAGATGCACTTCATCAGACCTTGAAAGTGTTGACTGAACTGGGAGAAGCCACTCAAACTCCCTTCTCAGCAAATTTAATCCTGAGTGATGGTGATCAGCTTGTGGCATCTCGCTATGCGCAGGGTGTAAAAACTCCGACACTGTACTATTTGCAAAATCCGGAATCGGTGATGATTGCCTCAGAGCCGATATTTGAGGGAAGCTGGAAGGCGTTACCCGATCGCTGTTTGTTGACTGTTCATCATGACCTCAAGCTTGATATCACTCCGATCTGAAATTCGTGACGCAATGCAGCGCTGTCGATCGCGAACTTTAGACCGAGTTCGATCGATTGACGATGACGATTTCTGCACTCAAGCCCATCCAGATTTCAGCCCCGTTGGATGGCATTTAGGACATATTGCCTACACCGAAGCGATTTGGATTTTGCAGCATTTGGCAGGCAACGCACCTCTGATGCCGGAATATCATCAGATCTTTGCCCAAGACGGATTGCCAAAGTCGGAGCGGGTGAAATTACCTCAGATCGAGACAGTTTTAGAGTATTTGGAAATTGTGCGATCGAAAGTATTTGACTATCTCGAAATCGCGCCTGTGGAACAGCAGGAACGACTGTGGAAATGGTTGATCCAACATGAATGTCAACATGTGGAGACAATGACGATCGTGCTGGCGTTAATCGACGCAGAGAAGTTCTCGCTTCGATCTGAGTCGCTTGATTCAGAAGAATTCAATGACATGATCTTGATCTCAGCAGGTCGATTCATTCAAGGCAGCAATGAGATCGAAGCTCAAGATAACGAACGCCCAGCACATGAAGTCGAGCTAGATGAATATTGGATCGATCGCGATCCGGTGAGGTATGGCGACTATCGATCGTTTATCGAATTCGGTGGATATCAGAATCCTGACTATTGGACTTCAGAAGGATGGGAATGGGTGAAATCTAATGCGATTACTCAACCGCTGTATTCAGGTAAAGATCATCAACCCGTCTGCGGAGTCAGTTGGTATGAAGCAGATGCCTATGCGCGATTTGTCGGCAAACGATTGCCCACAGAAGCCGAATGGGAGAAAGCGGCTCACGTTCAAAACATGCTAGGAGAAGTTTGGCAATGGACATCTACCTGGTTTGATAGCTATCTCAACTTTGAAAACTATCCTTACTCAGGCTATTCGCAAAATTATTTCGATGGAAAACATCGAGTTCTCAAAGGCGGTAGTTGGGCAACTTTTCCATGGGCGATGCGAAACTCATTCCGAAACTGGTATTATCCGCACGTTCGCGAAATTTTCTCAGGGTTCCGTTGTGTTGTGGTGAAAGGAGTCTAGCCCGAATGTCTGCGTCTCAAATTTCTAATCGTATTCATCTTACTTACTTGGTCGATCGCGCTACCCCGTCTGAAGACGAGTTACATCCTGGCAGTGATGTCGTTCGCGGACTCAGCCAGACTCCAAAGACGCTCCCTCCTCGTTATTTCTATGACGATCGCGGTTCTCTCTTGTTTGAACAAATTACTGAACTTCCTGAGTATTACTTAACCCGTACCGAAACAGAAATCCTCAAAACTTGCGCACCTGACATTGCAAAGATCACAGGCGCATGTGAATTGATCGAATTAGGCAGCGGAAATTCAACCAAAACGAGAATTTTGCTCGATGCTTATCGATCGGCAGGGCATCCTCTGGTCTATTGCCCGATCGATATCAGTGCTGGAATTCTAGAAAACAGTGCCCAAAGTCTTCTAATCGACTATCCAAGTCTCGAAGTTTACGGGCTGGTTGGCACGTATGAATTAGCATTAGAAAAATTACCTCATGCTCAATTGCCGACTCGAATGATTGGATTTATTGGCAGTACTCTCGGTAATTTAAGCTCAGATGAATGTGACATTTTTCTCGGGCAAATTACGCAAGCTTTGGAGCCTGGAGAATATTTTCTTCTGGGAATTGATCTGCACAAATCAAGTCAGCAACTTGAATCCGCATATAATGATCGCCAGGGCGTGACCGCTAAATTTAACTTAAACATGCTGCAACATTTGAATCAGCGATTTCAAGGAGATTTCGATCTGACCCAGTTTGAGCATGTTGCCATTTATAACGAGCGCGATCGTCAGATCGAAATGCACTTGCGGAGTTTGAGCGCCCAAACCGTCCACCTCAAAGCGCTAAATTTGACCGTAGAATTTCTCTCAGGTGAAACGATTTTGAGTGAGATTTCCCGTAAATTTGACTTAGGAGAAATGAAAGAATTACTCTATAAAAAAAATCTAGAGTCTGTGCAAAGCTGGACTGACCCGAATCAATGGTTTGCCGTTTTACTCTGCCGCCGAAGGTAAATTTAAGCTATAGAATTTCCCCCATCTTGGGTACTCTAGTCTTCAGCAAAAAACATTCAAGCTCGTGCATCCTGATCATTAAATCTGTTAGGAGATGAAACTTTTTAGTGGGATCTGGATAAACTGATATAGACAAATTCGAGATTGTGTCCTTGAATAGGTAGAGGAATTACTGAAATAGATGGAGTATCATCTATTAGATTCATCGAAAAATCCTGGATTGAGTCACAACACGCAGAATACTGTTTAGGAGATCGCGCCGGAGTACCGCAATCCAGTATGAGAAAGGTGAAGGGGAGATGAGTGAGACGACATCATTTTTAGGAGGAGCGGCACTCGCGGGACTCGCGGCTGTCATTTTGTTGAAGGGAGGCGTGAATGCAAATTCACCCATGCTTGCCCCAACTCAACCCCTTCCCAATTATGGCTATCCGAATGTGGCACCGGGTGCGCCTGTTGGAGTAGCTCCAACTGTATCGCCTGCACCCGTGGACACGGAAAAGCAGCGAGTAGAGACGGAGCAGTTGAAAGCCCTTCTCGAACAGCAGCGCATTCAGACAGAGCAGCTTAAAACTCAACTGCAAAGCCAGCAAGCGCTGATTGATACGATGAATGCGCAGAGTAAGTCAAACTTCAATTTACAGAAGCCTGCTGCTGCAAATAATTCGTCGATCGAGGATAATCCCGTCTTCTCAAATCTGTTGTGGATGTTGGGGGGGGTGATTCTCACCTTTGGGGGCGGAATTGCTTTAGTCGGCATGTTTGTTCTGTTTGCGAAGCAGCAGCGCCCTTCCCGCACGATCGAAGTGATTCACGATGAATATCCGGGATATTTATCGACTCGTCGTCGTCCTCAAGCCTTACCGACTCGGCGCACGATTAAGCGAGTCGAAGCAGAAGAACTTGATTAGTTGTTGTAAAGTGTGAATTGGCTTCTCGCAAACGCACACTTGATGAATAAGACATGGCTCGAAAGCTGGTATCCGATTCAGAGGCGATTCACGCCTTATCTGTTTCTATTACCCGCTCTGATGGTGTTGGGATTAACGGTCTTTTACCCAGCATTTCAGGCGTTTTATCTCAGTTTCACCCGATACGACTTGATTACTCCGCCAGAGTGGATTGGTTGGGAGAATTTTAGGCGGTTGAGTGGCGATCGAGTATTTTGGCAGACGCTTAGAAATACGATTCTGTACTTAGTTTGTGTCGTTCCAGTTTTAGCGATCGCGCCTTTGGCTTTAGCGATTTTGGTGAATCAGAAATTGCAAGGGATTCGCTGGTTTCGTGTAGCTTACTATACGCCTGTGATCATTTCGATGGTCGTTGCGGGCATCGCGTGGAAATGGCTTTATGCAGACAATGGATTGTTGAATCAATTTTTGAGATCGCTGGGATTTTCGGGTGTGCCGTGGTTGACTGATCCGAATTTGGCAATTTTTAGCGTCATGGCAGTCACAATCTGGAAGGGGTTGGGCTACTACATGGTGATTTATCTGGCAGGATTGCAGTCGATTCCAGCGGAACTTTATGAGGCGGGTGCGATCGATGGGTCAGATGGGCTTCGGAAGCATTGGGATATTACTGTGCCCTTGATGCAGCCTTATTTGCTACTCGTTGCTGTGATTAGTGCGATTTCAGCGACGAAGGTGTTTGAAGAGATTTTCATCATGACCAAGGGCGGACCGTTGAATAGCTCTAAGACGATTGTCTATTACGTCTATGATCAGGCGTTTGGAGAGTTGCAGATTAGTTACGCTTGTACGATTGGACTGGTGATGTTTTTGATCATTTTAATGTTGTCGATCGTGCGGCTTGCGGTTCAGCGATTTACAGAGACAGATAATTTAACTTGAATTTCGGTTAGGGAACGCCTGCAATTCACACCGGATTTAGGCTTGCAATATCCCTAAAAATGTCATCAATGGCAAAAAAAGACAGCCACTATTTTGATTTCAGTTCTTGGTTCAGAACTTTTTGATAAATTTTGGGGAGATTGTCGCTCATCGAATTCGTTTCAATCCCATAACCCAGACTTGTCCAGGTTGGGGAGAGCATTTTGAGAACTGTATTGACTTGACCTTTTTTCAACAGTTGGCGGAGGTCAGATCCCCAAGCTTTAGAATCGCTCAGCCAACGATAAACGACCTCATCTTGATACTGTGGCTCAAAACTGTAATTCCTCCACATGAAGATGCCAGCAGGAGCAGGATGGTATTTTTTTGCCTTGGCTTCCCAGGTTGTGGTGATGAACTGATAGCGACCTGCGGCAGTGGTGCAGTCGCCCATATTCGGACCATTGACGATCGTAATACAGCGATCGGGATGTTCACTCAAGTTCTGCATCCGCGTGCCCCCATACAAAATGCTGTAAGGATTTTGCACATTGGATTCGCTCGCAGAAATAGTGCGCATCAACGCTCGAATATAGGGATCGCCGCCTCGCATTACTAAGGGCGCATCGGCTCCGCGTTCTGAGCTTTGAAACAGAATCACAGCAGGATTTTTTCCTTGCATATGACCAATCATCAGCACGATCGCTAATAAAATTAGACTGCGAACGAGCCAATTTCCAACATTCTGTTCGAGGGCATCCGGTTTCGGAGCGTCTTTCTTTGAGCCTGTTTTTGTCATAGAACCCGTCACGCGCTGCAAAGCATTCTAGCTTTGATTTGATGAATTGAGCGGCTCAACCTGTCATTCGATTCAGAAGCGGTGCTGCACCCAGCAGGGATTGGGTATAAGGATGCTGAGGGGATTTGAATAAGGATTGAGTCTCACCAAGCTCGACGATTTTACCGCCATTCATCACGGCAATGCGATCGCAGAAGTAGCGAGCGACCCACAAATCATGGGTGATAAAAAGATAAGTCAGACCGAATTCTTGTTTCAAATCTTGCATAAGTTGTAGTACTTGCGTTTGCACAGTGGCATCGAGCATACTCACTGGCTCATCACAGATCACGAGTTTGGGGCGAGTGATCAGGGCACGGGCAATTGCGACTCGTTGCTGCTGTCCCCCAGACAGTTCGCTGGGATAGCGATCGTAAAATTCGTTCGGGTTTAATCCAACTCGATTGAGAACAGCTTCGACGGCTTGTTTGGCGTTCTCAGGGGTTGCAATGTTGTGAATCAGTAAGGGATCTGCGATACTCTCTCCGACAGTCATCCGGGGATTTAAACAGGCGTGCGGGTCTTGGAAGATCATCTGAATTTGGCGACGCTGTTGTTGCAGTTGGTCGCGATTGAGTTGGGTGAGATTTTGACCTGAGAATTCGACTTTGCCGCTAGTAGGACGGAGCAATTGCAGAATCGTTCTCGATAAAGTACTTTTACCACAGCCTGATTCTCCGACTAAGCCTAAAGTCTCACCCGAATAGAGGTCGAGAGTAATGCCATCGACTGCGCGAATGGTGCGATCTTCGCGATCGAACAATTTTGAGAGCAAATTTGATTCGATCGTGTAGTGCTGTTTGAGATCCGATAATTGCAAGATTGGTGCAACACTCGATCGATCAGGACTGACAATCGTTTCTGCATCTTTTTGCAAATGCAGTGCAGAATTCAACAGAGTCCGAGTATATTCATGCTGTGGATGACGGAAAACGGATTCGGTTGCTCCCATTTCGACAATCTCACCGTCATACATGACTGCAATACGATCGCAATATTCTGCCACCATTGCAAGATCATGCGAGATCAGAATTAGTGCCATGTTTCGCTCACTACAGAGACGAGTGAGTTCTTTGAGAATTTGGGCTGAAACGGTGACATCTAAGCTGGTAGTCGGCTCGTCTGCAACGATCAATTTAGGATTGAGCAGTAACGCTAATGCGATCGCGACTCGTTGCCGCATTCCGCCGCTAAATTCGTGGGGATATTGCGACCAGCGATTTTCGGGAATGCTGACGGCTTTTAAGGTGTCGATCGCTCTTTGCTTTGCGTCTTTGGTTGAGAGATTCGGTTCATGAGATTTCAAGGTTTCGAGACAATGATCACCGATCGTCATCAGGGGATCGAGTCGAGTCATCGGATCTTGAAAGATCAGCGCAATGGCTTCTCCCCGAAATTGTCGTAGCTCATTCGCAGACAGGTCTAGGACAGATTTTCCCTGAAATTTTACCAGTCCTTTCGTCTGGGCGGAGTCTGATAAGAGCCGCATCGCTGCTCGTCCCAGGGTGGATTTGCCACAGCCAGATTCACCGACTAACCCTAAACGTTCTCCCGGTTGCAGGACAAACGAGACATCATTGACGACAGTATTCTGTTCCGCTTGGTAGGCGACTGAGAGATTTTCGACGGAAAACAGCGGCTCGTTCATGAATTTAACGATCGTAGATTTCGATGGAATCCACTTTAACCGATCTCTCGCGACATCCGATTTTGAGTTAGAAGAAATGAGATTGGGCGAGGTGACTTAACTAAGAGTGTGACATCCATCCTTCGAGATTCGCCTTTGACGATGATTTCAGTTTGGCGTAGATGATTTCCAATACACTCGAAAGCGATTCTAGAATACGCGATCGACAAAACATACCCATTCATGCGGAAAATCACCTTGACAATCTGATCGATCGCAGTAGAATTGCACAAATTCATCACATTGAGCAAAAAACTATAGATCAAACGTTCTAAGTATGCTATCTATTATAGAAATTCAGCTTATTTAGATCGCTTGTTCGATTCCGGGCTACACTAAACACTGATTTTTACCAATTCCCTGTGTACGTTAAGCGTGTTGAACTAACCAATTTCAAATCCTTTGGAGGCACAACGCCGATTCCGTTGCTGCCGGGGTTCACCGTGATCTCAGGACCGAATGGATCAGGGAAATCAAATTTACTAGATGCGCTGCTGTTTTGTCTCGGTTTGGCAGGCTCGAAAGGAATGCGGGCAGAGCGATTGCCTGATCTTGTCAATCATGCTCAGGCAAGTAAAGGACGCGCAACGGTTGAAGCCGCAGTTACAACGGTCTTTGATCTATCTGATGAATTGGATCTGTTTAACGCGCTGATCAATCCGAGTGAAGAAAACGTTGATGTTTCCTTAAACGAACCCAGCCAGGGTTCGAGCAATGGACACTCCGAAAATGGCAATGGCAACGGGCATGAAAATGGCAATGCACCGACTCTTGTTTATGAGTTGAGCGGATCTGAGAATAGTAATGGCTCACCCAACGCAGAATGGCGTGTCACTCGTAAACTGCGAGTCACGCAGCAAGGCACATATACCTCAAACTATTTCATTAATGACGAACCCTGTACCTTAACAGAGTTGCATGAGCAATTGAACCGGATGCGGATTTACCCAGAAGGGTACAACGTTGTTCTGCAAGGGGACGTAACGCGAATTATCTCAATGAATGGACGCGAAAGACGCGAAATCATTGATGAATTAGCAGGGGTCGCATCGTTCGATCGCAAAATTAACCAGGCGAGAGACAAGCTTGATGCAGTCAAAGACCAAGAAGACAAATTCCACATTGTCGAGCGAGAACTGATCGAACAACGCGATCGCTTAGCCCAAGATCGGATCAAAGCGGAGAAGTACAAAAAACTCCGAGCAGACCTCCAAGCAAAAGAGCAGTGGGAGGTTGTGATTCGCTATGAGCAAGCGGCTCAGGGCGTTCGGAAACTACAAGAACAGATTCAATCGGATGAAAAAGCAATCTCCGATTACACCGAGCAAATGGAAACGCTGCAACTTCAGATCAATGAAGTGACAGCCGAGTTAGAAAAGCTCAATACCCATGTGCGATCGATGGGCGAAGAAGAACTGATTGCAGTGCAATCGAACTTAGCTTCGTATGAAGCCGAACTGCGTCAGTTAGAACGCCAGCAAAAAGAACTCAAGAAAGCTAGTGAAGACTTGAGTTCCAGCTTATCCAAAGTGCAGCAAGACCTCCAGGAAAGCGTACAGACGCTGAGCGCTTTAACCAAAGAGAAAGCCTCGATCGAGACGCATGAATTGAATGCTGCAACTCAACTCAGAGATCACGCCAAAGAATTACTAGAACGCCATCGCGAAGAAGCCAATGCTTCGGCTGCCAATGCAGATGCTTGGGTGCAAGAACAAACCCAGTTGCATCATCACATCGAAACATTGATCAAATCCTTAGAGCCTCAACGTGCGGAGCAAGCTGGATTAAAGGCAAAAACCGATCAACTCGATCGACAAGTTCAAGAACAAACAGACGCACTCAGATTAACGACTTCGCAACTGAATGAGAAACAGGTCGAAGAAAAAGACTTAACCGAACGATTTGAGCGAGCAACCCAACAAGTCCAATCCTTGGCGCAATCTCTTGCCGATGTCGAACAAGAATTAAAAATTCAACAAGAAACTGCAAAGCGATTAGATCAAGAGCAACGAGACAAACAACGTGCATTAGACAAATTAGAAGCCCAAACGCAAGCGGTTCAAGAAGCTCAAGGAACCCAAGCCTCTCAAGTAATCATGAAAATGGGACTGACCGGGGTCTGTGGCTTAGTTGCAGAACTCGGTCAGGTGGAATCGCGATTTCAGACTGCCATGGAAACTGCCGCAGGGGCGAGACTTGCCAATATTGTCGTAGAAGACGACGCGATCGCAGCCGCCGCGATCGACATTCTCAAACAGCGTCGAGCCGGACGAGCAACCTTCTTACCCATGAACAAGCTCAATCCACCTCACATTCCAAATCGCTCAACGATGCGACCGATGCAGGGCTTCATTGATTACGCGATCAATTTGATTGACTTCGAGGATCGTTACTACAATGTGTTTGCCTATGTATTTGGAACCACCGTCGTCTTTGAAACCTTAAACGACGCAAGACGGCACTTAGGACAATTTCGCATCGTAACGCTAGATGGAGAATTGCTAGAGCCGACGGGTGCAATGACGGGGGGAAGTAGTGGCAATCGATCACATCTGCGATTTGGCAAAGGTCATGCCGCAGAATCACCTGAAATCGCAGCCTTGAAACGGCGATTACAAGAAATTGATCAAGTCTTAGGACATTGCGAAGGGACGATCGCGAAACTGACGATCATCCAACGCGATCGCACCAAAGACATGAGCGATGCGCGGCAACAACATGCTGAATTGAAAGTCAAAGTCGATCAAGCCAAAGCAGAACTCGATCGACTCGAAAAACAACAAATTCAACTGACGAGCCAGGTTGAAACCAATCAAGCCGAGCTTTCAACCGCTCAAGTCCGGTTACAGGTCTTAGATGCAGAAGTGCCGATTCAAGAAGCAGACCTTGAACGCTTGAGAACGACTCTAGCTGAATTAGAACAATCGCAATCGCATAGTGAATGGCAGCAGATCCAAGCTGGATTGCGCGTATTAGAGACGGATCTCAATGAGAAAGATCAAAACTTGAGAGCGATCGAACAGAGATCGCAAGACCTCGAAACACAACGCCAACGACTCCAAGAAAAAATTGAGCAGGGAGAATTGCGAATTCAAGACTCTCGCAGCCTGCAAACGCAGCAATTTCAACAACAGAGCGAAAATACAGCCCAGCAAACCGCAGTCAATACCCAGATTACCGAACTCAAAGCCACCCTAGCTGAACTCGATAAAACCCTGGGTGAAGAACGGGCAAAACGAGATGCAGTCGATCGTCAACTGCGCGACCTGCAAAATCGTCATCAGCAGATGATTTGGCAACGCGGTCAAACTCAAGAAACCTTGCAAGCTCGTCGAGGTGAAGTGATTGAGCAAGAAACAGCACTGCAAGCTCAGCGTGCTGAACTGCCTGACCCAATTCCTGAAATTCCGGCAGATGCAACCCGCGACCTCGGACAACTTCAGCACGAACTGAGACTCATGCAAAAACGCCTCCAGGCAATGGAACCTGTCAATATGTTGGCTTTAGAAGAATACGATCGCACTCAAGCCCGCCTCGACGAATTGACTGAAAAACTCGAAACCCTACAGGAAGAACGCACCGAACTGTTGTTAAGAATTGAAAACTTCACCACCTTGCGACAACGTGCCTTCATGGAAGCTTATGAAGTCGTCGATATCAACTTCCAAAAGATCTTTGCCACCCTATCGGATGGAGATGGGCGCTTGCAGCTAGAAGATCCCAACGACCCTTTCAATGGAGGATTGAACCTGATCGCTCACCCGAAAGGGAAACCTGTTCAACGTCTTGCTTCGATGTCTGGAGGTGAGAAATCTCTCACCGCATTAAGCTTCATCTTCGCCCTTCAGAGGTATCGCCCCTCACCTTTTTATGCGTTTGACGAGGTAGATATGTTCCTAGATGGGGCAAATGTGGAGCGATTAGCTAAAATGATTCAGCAACAGGCACAGCAAGCTCAATTTATCGTCGTCAGTTTGCGTCGTCCGATGATCGAACGCGCCCAGCGCACAATCGGGGTTACCCAAGCGCGAGGAGCCTATACTCAAGTCTTGGGAATCAAGCTCCCTCAGAACGCTTAAAGCGGATTTCACACAGGATCACGTTCGGCATTCCGCATCGTTTGATCCTACATATGGTTTGATAATTAGAAAAAAGTGTAAGAGACAGGATTCGGGACTCAATGACAGAAGAATTTCGCCAACGCTCCGACATACTTGGAACTCAGGTGATTACGCGCACCACAGGCAAACGGCTTGGCGTGGTGAGTCAGCTTTGGGTAGACATTGACAGCCAAGCGGTTGTTGCCCTCAGTCTGCGCCCGAATCTGTTCTACGGCACTGCTCAACCGATGATGCTCGATAGCATTCGCCAGATTGGGGATGTGATTTTAGTCGATGACGAAGATGTGATCGAGGATGTCAATCTCGAAGGCTACAGCAATTTGGTCGGGTATGAAGTCATTACCGAAACGGGTGAATTGCTTGGAAAAGTGCGCGGGTTCCGTTTTGATGTCGATAGTGGCAGGTTAGACAGTTTGACGATCGCTTCGATCGGACTGCCTTTGATTCCCGATCAAGTCGTCAGCACTTACGAACTCTCGATCGACGAAATCGTCAGCAGTGGACCCGATCGCTTAATTGTCGTCGAAGGCTCGGAAGATCGGATGAATCAACTGAGTGTAGGCGTGCTAGAGCGGCTGGGCATTGGTCGCGCTCCCTGGGAGAAAGATGAGCCACAATATCTCGCGCCTGCTCGTCCCGAAAATCAGCTTCCTTCTGGGCAACCGACCCAAGTGGAGATGCGTCCTCGGGTGCAAGAACCCATCACAACCTGGGAAGAAGAATCAACTTGGAGTGAGGATGATTTGGGTGAACCTATTCCGCTCCGCCGAGATCCAGAACCTCCTCGTCAGCAATATCGAGAAGCTGAAGTCTATCCGACCCCCGATGCTTATGATGACGATGAGGAAGAAATCGATAACTGGGGCAGTCTGGCAACAGTCGATGATGACGATGATAATATCGATACTCAATCCACCTGGGTGGATGAAGAGGAAGAAGATGCGATCGTCGTTGAGTACACCCCGATTGTTGAAACAGAGCCAAATATTCCGCCGACCCCAGAAAACTTTGAGCCAGGAAATCTAGATGAAGACCCCTGGGCAGAGCAATCTCAAGCAGAGGGGGATGAAGAAGAACCCGAACCTTCTGGAGAGCCTTTGCCGCCCCTGAATATTCCTGACAAGCCCAAACAAAAGCAACCTGAATATGAAGAGGAAGGCTACTAAGCCACGCTCTCAGGTCTACTTAGCGGGGTGGGCAAGCTTGTCCACCCAAACCTGGAAGCAGGCGAGCTGCCTGCCCCACAGATTTCTCATATGACACAACATTCCGAACTTCCTCCCACTCAGACTTCTCATCCCTTGACTCATGGGCACAGTTTTTCAAGTCCAGGCGGGCATTTTACCTATCGAGTCATTGGTCCCTGCTGTCGATTATTCGATCGAGAACAGCTTCCCTACCCCTGCTGTCGCATCGAATGGCACGGCAAAGAACCGAGTTGGCGTAGAATTGGGCGGCGATTTATCGTTGATCTTGCGACTCGGAACAGTCCCTCTTACAGCGTCGAAATTGTCGGACGCGAGGCCCATGATCCGATCGTCATAACATTGTATTGGTTCAAACTGCCTCAGCCGTTAAAAGAATGGTGGCATTCGAGCAAACCTGCAACCGTCAACTCAACCCACTCTCGACTCGCAGAAGACATCAAAATCGAAGGATAAACCGCACTGCCCCAATGTGGATGAATAACCGTGCAGCAATCTCCGGTCGGCTTTGCGACATATCCCAGCGTCGATCGCACCACTGCCACATCATCTAAGCGTAAAGACCCAGATTCTGACAGCAGCGGCAAGCCAGTCTTGGGGTCAAATAAATCTGCCAGATGACCCTGTTGGCGCAGCGTTTCTGCCACTTTCAAACCGAATGAGAGAAACTTCGATCGCAGAACTTGTTTCTGGTGGTCTGCTTCAGGACAGCATTCAGTTAATTCGCGATCGGCAGGCTGTAAAACCACCACAACTGAGCGAATGGGATCAGACCAATCTGGCAGCAACCTCTCAGAATGCTGACAGATAAATTCGCTCGGTGGATGGACAGAATATTGCATTGCAAAGTAAAAAGAATGGATCGATTCAGATATAGTGCTAATGCACCAAATATCCTATTAGATATGCCGCAGTTTGAATCGGCTATTGATCATCTTAAAACGCCTGATCATACAGTGACCGACTTTGAAAAAGAAATATTATCTCCACAGCTTTTCTACCATCATGATCAGGGGCAGCTTTGGCTTGGGGATGCTGTGGAATGGCTGACCTCCCTTCCTTCTGAGTCGATCGATTTAGTCTTTGCCGACCCTCCTTACAATCTCAAAAAAGCCGAGTGGGACAGCTTTAAATCTCAAAAAATATATGTGGAATGGTCGCTGCAATGGATTGAACAAGTTGCCAGAATTCTCAAGCCAACTGGAACGTTTTATATTTGCGGCTTTTCAGAAATTTTGGCAGATCTAAAGCTTCCAGCTTCCCAATTCTTTGAAGGCTGTCGCTGGCTAATTTGGCACTACAAAAATAAAGCAAATCTATCGAATGATTGGGGTCGATCGCATGAAAGCATTTTGCATTTTCGTAAGTCGAAAAAATTCACCCTCTCTGTTGAGAACATTCGCACTCGTTACGGTGAACATACGTTGAAATACCCTGACCATCCGCAAGCCTTAACCAGTCAGTACGGCAATGGTAAAAAAATGAACTGGCAACCGCACCCAAAAGGAGCGAAACCTCGCGATGTGATCGAAGTGCCCACCACCTGTAACGGCATGAACGAAAAAACATCCCATCCGACTCAAAAGCCGGAAGAATTAGTGAGAAAATTTGTCTTAGCTTCTTCTCAAAGAGGCGATCGTATTCTCGATCCGTTTATCGGGTCTGGCACTACTGCGGTCGTGGCAGAACAACTTGGACGCAACTGGCTGGGCTGCGATCAACAGGCAGAATACTTGAGTTGGGCGATCCCCCGGATTGAATCTGCAAAGAAACAATCGGATGAAGCCTGGTTTTGGGAAGACCGCGATCGCGAAGACCGCCGTTCAAAAATTCGCGAAACGTCATAATCTTGTATGAAAATAAGTTGACGATCGTGCGTCGGGCGTATATCTTTTTCTGGCAACGGTACAAGGAGCTTTTGTGGTTATTCTAATTGGCATTCTCACGGGTTTAGTTGGATTTGTTCTGCTGGTTTTGCTGTTGCTCGAAGCCCAGTACTGGCAGCGTCCCACGAACACGCTGGAACTCAGTTCAGGGAAATGGGAACTCGCAGTGTATGACCCACAGAAATATGTGCTTGTGGGACAGATCGAACTGACCAATCTGACTCGCCACCTAGAAGTCATGGCTCCTAATGTCCATGCCGAAGTCAAACTGCTTTCTTCTGGAAGCTTAGACGGCATCCGGATCAAAACTCGGATGATCCCCCGCTTCAAAGACGCAGAACCTCGCGAAGACGGTTATTGGGAAGCACATATTATTAAGAGCATGGGACGCGACCCGATCGAAGTAATTATCGAAATTGAGGGGTCTAACCTCAGCGAACTGCAAGTCGCTTGGATTCAACTCAACTACATCTCCTACGGTTCTCGCGGTCGATTCCCCAAGATTCGCCATGTGATCGTGCCGCTAAAATTTCCTGCCGTCGAAGACTCAAAACGCTGGCGACCTGCTAAAAATGCCGATGTGCTGCCGATTAAAACTCACTTGCTGACCCATCTAGACGATCCGGTGAACGTTGTGAAACGGTACGTCATGCCTCATGCACAACCGGGCGACATCGTGACGATTGGAGAATCTCCGATCGCGATTATGCAAGGTCGCTACCGCCATCCGAGCGAAATTCAACCCGGTTGGTTAGCGACTCGGCTTTCTTATATGTTCCATCCCACTTCGAGTCTGGCAACGGCTTGTGGATTGCAATCCCTGATTGACATTGAAGGCGAAGCCCGGATATTAGCCGCATTTATTATTGGGTCGATCGCAAAAGTTTTCGGGATCAAAGGCATGTTCTACCGACTCGCGGGTGAGCAAGCTCGACTGATCGACGACGTAACCGGAACGATTCCACCCTACGACCAATTTATTGTCATGGGACCTGAGAATTCTCAAGCATTGTGCGATCTCATTCAGCGAGAAACGGGATTATCTGCGGCAATTGTCGATGTCAATGACTTGAAAAGAGTTAAAATACTAGCAGCATCTGCGGGTGTGTCCATGCCTTTGCTGACGCAAGCTTTGATCAGCAATCCGGCTGGAAACGCCAACGAACAGACTCCTGTCGTTCTGATTCGTCCGACTGATTCTTTTACAGAACGCGCTCCCGTTGGGCTGCAATCGGCAAATCAACCTTAAACAAATACCCCTTAAGGTTTACCTAATGCCCCTGCCTAACTCATAACCTGGGGTTGAACTGCTGCTGATATTCCTATGTCCCGATCTCCTCAGACTCCCTCAGTTTTTATCCGTCCCGTTCAGTATCGGGATCTTGATGCGATCGACCGACTAACTCAGCAATCGCCTGAGATAGAACTGCCGCATTGCTCTACTGTCCGAGAAAAGGCGGTATCGCTGCGAAATTGGTATGGAATTCTGAAAGTTCTCAGCCTGTTCCCGAATCCTTTTCAGTCGCTCTCCTGTGTACATGTCGCTGAATTGAATCAAAAAATTCAAGGCATGATTCAGGTTTCGCCGTTTAATCGCACAGGCAGCACTTGGAGAGTCGATCGAGTGGTTGTGACTCCTGCGATCGTCAAATCTGAGAATGCAGAAGCGCAGGTTCTGACCAAAGTCGATGTGGGATCGCTGCTGATCCGGTTCTGTTTGGAGCGAATTTGGCAGGCGCGGACTTGGGTACTTGAGATCGATGTGAACGATAAGTCAGCATTAGATCTCTATCGTCACAATGGGTTTCAGCCCTTGGCGAATATGACCTATTGGGCAATTTCGTCCGAGCAACTAAGCGCCTTAGCGGAACGAGAGCCGGATCTGCCAAATTTATTACCCGTCAGTAATGCAGACGCTCAGTTGCTCTATCAGCTTGACACAATGGCGATGCCGCCTCTGGTGCGTCAAGTTTTCGATCGCCATATTCAGGATTTTAAAACGAGTGTATTTGGCAGCTTAGTTGAGTGGGCGAAGCAGATTTTAACCCGCAGCGAAGTTGTGAGCGGATATGTGTTTGAGCCACAGCGCAAAGCCGCGATCGGATATTTTCAGCTTCGCCTTTGTAAAGATGGTTCGCAGCCGCATACGGCTCAACTAACCGTAAATCCTGCTTACACCTGGCTTTATCCTGAACTGATGGCGCAGATGGCGCGGATCATGCAGGATCTTCCCCCTCAGACCTTACAGATTGCGTCACCAGATTATCAGCCAGAGCGAGAAGAATATCTCGATAGTATGGGTGCAGATCGGATCGGGCATACGCTGTTGATGTCTCGATCGGTTTGGCACAAAGTTCGCGAAACCAAATCGATCGCCGAAGGCTTGCAGTTAGCAGAAGTCTTACAAGGATTGCAGCCTGCTCGTAAGCCAGTACCGGGGCGGATTTCGATGATGAAATCGACGAAAAATATCTCGTCGGAGCAGAAAGACCAGAATTCTGAAACGCCAAAAAGCGTGCAAGAACTTCTCAAAATGGCTTCTCAAGATCCGCATCGCGAAGATCCCTGTTGCTAAATGGAAAGAGTTGCAGCGCTTGGATTAGATGTGGGACAAAAACGCATCGGAGTCGCGGGCTGTGATGGAACCGGTTTAATTGCGACTGGATTAACGACAATTACACGCAAATCTTATGCTCAGACGATAGAAGAACTGCGTCAAATTGTTTTCGATCGACAAGTTGAAATTCTGGTAATTGGGTTGCCCTATTCTATGGATGGATCGCTTGGAAAACAGGCGATCCACATTCAGAAATTTGCCGAAACCCTCTCGAAAGCGCTGTCCTTACCGTATGAATTTATGGATGAGCGATTGACGAGCTTTGAAGCAGAAGAATCGATGAAAGCCGCACGGATTTCGCTGCGAGAAAATAAGGGGTTAATCGATCGCAAAGCTGCCGCAATTATTCTTCAGCAATGGCTCGATCAGCGAAAAGCCAAGCAGGACTGAATTTTTTCTGTCGGTTGTATAAGCTGCCAGAAGCTTCTATGCTCAAGCGCATCAACTTACCTGGTGAATGCGTAAAGCCCCCGCGTTTCAACCGGGGGATATAAGCGCGTTGCCGGATTTATCCGGTCTTGATGGTTCTAGTTTAACCGTGATGTCTTGCCAGTGGTGTCAAACATATATGAATGAGTCCACAGGCTAGGCAATTTGAGCAGTTCTGGAAACTCTTGCCGCATGAATCGGGATGACCGACCTTTGAAAGCTTTAACCACTTGAGCGATGGAATGATGAGGGTCATACTCTACTAACAAATGAAGATGATCAGGCGCTACCTCAATCGCTTTGATCATCCATTTTTTTTCGTTAGCAACACCCTGAAAAATCTCAATGCAGCGAAGCTTTAAGTCTTCTCGGTTTCGGAATATTGCCCGTCGCCTGCAAGGTATCCAGACTAGGTGAACGGTGGCAAGTCCTAGACAGTGATTGTAATGCTTGTATGGCTTATTCATGTAGATAATATTGACTCATCTACAATCTATGTTAACATAAGAGGTATGAAGACATTGAAATTCAAGCTATATCAAAGCAGTCGAAATAAACACCTCAAACGCAGTATCAATGCTGCCGGGGTGATTTATAACCATTGCATTGCGCTTCACAAACGGTACTACCGGATGTGGGGTAAGCACTTGAACTGCAATAAGCTTCAGAGTCACATTGCCAAATTGAGAAAGCGTAAAGCATTCTGGCAACAGGTCGGATCTCAAGCGGTACAGGATATCTGCCAGCGAATCGAGAAAGCCTATCAACTGTTCTTTAAGCATCACAAGAAAGGGTGCGATTCGTTGAAGTATGAATCACGGTGAAAACCCGTACATAACACTTCCAGCCTGACAGCAGATCACTGTCATTAAAAGGCTGAACTTGAGTGAAGCTGGGAACAGGGCGCAATCAGACATCGGTTATGAGATGACACTGGCGCTAATGGGGTGTTCCTATGGTGAAACAGAGCCTATAAAAGCGACCCATGTGAAAGCAGGGCATAACACAAAAACCCCTGACTTCATTGGAGATAATCCCGCCGCATTTCCTTTTAATAGCGGTAAGAGTCTAGGGATTCCAATGGTCGAATTGGCTACACCTAACGGAACTAACAATCTAATCGAAGGAACGAATAAAAACGAAATGGGGGTCAAGAGGCTGTCGAGCCTCAAGTAGGGCAGACGAGCGCCGGAACTCCCACATCTCGGGTAGGACAGACCGTAATTGGTCTGAGGTGTTCAGAAAACACAAACCGGAGAAGAGTATGTTTAGACACAGCAGCAATGCTAGTGAAACCTGGAAAAACCTACCCTGGAAGAAATTCCAGAAAGATTTATTCCGCCTTCAAAAGCGAGTGTTCAAAGCAATTCAAGCTGGAGACAAGCGAAAAGCTATGTCCCTACAGAGGTTGATACTCAAATCAACCGCAGCTAGGATGCTGGCAATTCGCCAGGTAACGCAGCTAAACGCTGGAAAAAGGACGGCTGGTATAGATGGTAAAGCCTCACTCAGCCATGAGGAAAGGCTCAACCTGAGTGAAGAAACCAGAACCAGAAGTAGCAACTGGAAACACCAGAAACTACGGGAAATCCCCATACCTAAGAAAGACGGGACAACCCGCTTCTTAAAAGTGCCAACCATCGGGGATAGAGCATGGCAATGTCTTGTCAAACTAGCCCTAGAGCCAGCACACGAAGCAACCTTCCACGCCAGAAGTTACGGATTTAGAACAGGCAGATCGGCACACAACGCCCAAAAACACCTGTTCGACAATCTACACTCCAGGGTCAATGGAATAGAAAAACGGGTCATAGAACTCGACATCGAAAAGTGCTTCGACAGGATCTCTCACAAATCCATAATGGAGCGACTCATTGCCCCTACAGGCATAAAACTCGGAATATTCCGATGTCTCAAAGCAGGAGTCAACCCAGAATTTCCTGAACAAGGAACCCCGCAAGGGGGAGTTGTGAGTCCCCTACTAGCTAACATTGCACTCAACGGCATAGAAGAAATCCACAACTCCGTTCGATACGCGGACGACATGGTGATCATCCTAAAGCCAAAAGATGATGCAATAACAATACTTGAGCAAATCTACCAATTTTTAGCAGAAAGAGGGATGAAGGTCAGTGAAAAGAAAACCAAGCTAACCGCTACGAAAGATGGATTTGATTTCCTCGGTTGGCACTTCAAAGTGCAAAACAACGGGAAGTTTAGATGCGTTCCATCAGTGGACAATTACAAAGCTTTCCGCCAGAAAGTAAAAAACATCGTCAACAACTCGAATATTGGTGCTACGACAAAGGCAGAGAAATTAGCCCCGGTAGTTAGAGGATGGAGAAACTACCACCGCTACTGCAAAATGAGTGGTTCACGCTTCTCGCTGTACCACACCCAAAACAGAGCGTTCAAGGTATTTAATAAGGAATCGGGACAGGACTACTACTCCAGTAAGAAATTACTGGAAAAAGCGTTCCCCCCCGTACCGTACTCCGAAAATAAACACATCAACGTCAAAGGAAATAAATCACCCTATGACGGAGATACCGCCTACTGGAGCAAGCGAAATAGCAAACTCTACTACGGCGAAACCTCTAAAGCCCTCATAAGGCAAAACCATAAATGTGCTTCCTGTGGACTGAAATTCATCGGTGAGGAAAGGATTAACCTACACCACATCGACGGAAACCACGCCAACTGGAAGAAAAGTAATCTAGAAGCAATTCACGAGAGTTGCCATGATTACAAACACATGAGCAAAAGCGAAAGCTAAGAACATCGGGAGCCGGATGCACCGAAAGGGGCACGTCCGGATCTAACAGAGAGGGGCGAGGCATAATAGCCTCCCTCGACTCTACCAGT
>JALOOO010000016.1 GCA_025454375.1 Leptolyngbya sp. Prado105
TTTTCTTCGGCACAGTGCTGGCTCCTAAGTGAGTCTTTCTACCTATTTCTTATTTTTCCATTAATCGCGTCACCTACGATCGAAGATTCTGCGATGCTGGTAAGTAAGTTGAGAAAATCCAGACATTATGTTTAAAACTGTGTTGTTTCCAGTCGATGAAAGCCGCGAATCTCGTCAAGCGGTGGAAACCGTGATCGAAGTGGTGAAATTTCATCAGAGTCGGTTGGTGTTGCTCTCTGTGGTGGAATCGAATCCTGAGCAGCCGGACGCAATGGCTTCTCCTGAAGCGGTGGCGAATTTGCTGCAAAATGCGAAATCAGTTTTCTCTCAAAGTGGAATTGAAGCGGATACGATCGAGCGCGAGGGCAAGCCTGCCTTTACAATCTGTGATGTTGCTGATGAGGTCGAAGCTGATTTGATCATCATGGGATGTAGAGGATTGGGTCTGACGACTGAAGGGGCATCGGACAGCGTGACGAATCGAGTGATTAGTCTTTCTCCTTGTCCTGTTCTCGTCGTGCCTTAACTTTTCTGGTCACGCCATTAATCCTGCATGGAGCGAAGCTAGCGCCAAGTGCGATCACCCAGCTTTTTGCTTTTGTTGGGAGTGTTCCAAAAACTGCATCACGTCGGCATTAGCACCGCTAGCTTCGCGATTTTCTATCCAAGGGCAGAACTCGACTCACCCCTTACTGATTGCGGTAAGACTGAAACGATCGATAAGCATTCTCAGGATCATAGAGATGACAGTGATCCGTAATCTCTTTTATCAATTCCCAAGAGAACTTGCACTGTCTCATCTGCGTTCCCCAAATCTTTGTTAGACTCTGATGCGCCAGCCGCAAATTGTACCACGGAATCGCTGTGGAAAGATGATGCGGAATGTGGACATTGATATCGTGACACAGAAATTCCACCCATTTCGGATAGTCACAATGGACTGTTCCAAACAATTGTGCCTGTGCTTCGTCCCACTCTTCTGCCTCTTTGAATTGAATGTCCGGTAGCGTGTGATGAACTAGCGTAAATGTACTCATCCAGAAGTGATAGACCAACCAAGGCACAAACCAGAACTTGACAAAGTTCCACAGACCCACCGTTAGAAATAGAGTTGGGAATACGATCGCTGCAAATCCAATCACAACTGCGATCGACAATTTCACCTTAGCTTGATCCTTCGGCTCATATCTCGAAAGATTAAAGTGCCATGCCCAATGGACGATCGTAGTCACCCACCACAAGCGTCCGCGTATCGCCCTGTAAACAATCCTTGAGACTGGATCAGACTGCTCATACGCTTCCGGTCGCCAAGGTTGCCACGCATTATCCATATCCATCGTGTTCGTATTCATCTTATTAGTATGGCGATGGTGCTGATTATGCAGAATGCGCCAGCAGTGGAATGGATAGATCAGCGGAGCCATGATAATGTGACCGATCAGGTCATTCACCCATTTGCGGTTGGCAAACGATCGATGACCACAATCATGACCAATCACAAAAAATCCGGTCAGCGCAGTTCCAGTAAAAATCCAAGCAACCGGAAGTAGAAACCAAGGAGCAGATTGAATACACCCGTAGCCAAAACCCACTAGTAGAACATTGAGTAATAAAGCTGTCCAAGCTTTTCGCCTATCTTTTTGAAAGCACTCACGCGGTAGCGTTTTGATGATGTCTTTCAGACGCAGATTTGTATCAGGACTTGTCAGGGTTGAGGTATTCAGTGTAGATGATGCTGTCATGAACGGTTTTTCCTAATACAGTAGCGAGAATGCTAGATGATGTTAGCATCTCACGCAGAGAGATAGACATTGATAGTCGAGCTATTTTTCCATCACGAATGCAGCGCAACTATCTGCCTCTTCTGAAGGTCAGGGGCAGCAGGTAACTTAGCGGGAGTAGTGCTAATTCAAGCGATGAGACTGCCTTTTATAAGCGAAATAGCGGCTTAAATCTTGGCTCTTGAGCATATAGATCACAATCACTACACTAAGAACAGCTAGCAGCAAACTTCCAATCGTCAAAACCGCAGAGAGTTCTGCACGTAGCGCTACAACCATTGCAAGGAGCAGCACAACTACCAAACTACAAATTCCAACGAGTAGCCACTTTGCCCAAGTGCGCCCTTGCAAGACAAAGTACATCACAATCAGGGTAAATGCGATGCGACCGATTGCCCATCTGTCTCGCGCTAGGATCACCAAGGCAGTGTCTAGGATGCACGTCAGCACAAATATCACGAGTAATCGATTGCGAGCTTGTCGGGCAGATGAATCAATCTGGAGCATGGCTTTACCGTGGGAAGTGGACGAATATCTCGATAATATTCTGAAGTAGAATGTTATTGAGATCAACAGTTTGGATAATCGCTTCGCTCGTCCTGGTTGCTGCGATTTCTTCAGTAAGTCTTTAGAATCAAATGATCGCTAACTTAATTCAGCCTATCTACTTTATTTGAAAGCTCGATCGACACTTCATAATTCACAGTTCCGAGCCAGGGGGCTTGTGGTTGTTGATAGGGCTTAAATTTCAATGGAGCTAAATTTGCTTTATGAATTAAGTGAGCCATAAAGTGCAGCGATCCTTGTAATAAATCTGCACTGAGTAAGTCGCGATCGACATTCGATCTCAATTTTTGCGTGAATGATTTCATCAATTGCTTCAAAGCACTTGCATTCTGAGAGAGTTCTAAATAGGCAAAGGTTGCAGTGCGGATCTCAGCTTCGATTTTGGCAGGATTCATCAGTACTTGTGCATCGAGAATGCCATTGAATCTACGCTGAATAAAGGTTCTAACCTGTTCTGAATAAGGCTGAGCGTGATAGGTTTCAATTGCTTTAGAGACTCGCATTTGAGCATTTCTATTCAAGATTGTACCGACTGCCCAGGCTGCCACATCTGCGACGTAATCCGAATCGGAAGCAAACCGATCGAGTGCGTCTCCTAATCCCTTAAATTTGTCTGGAGTGGCACGATAGATCTCGATCGCCGAACCAATATCGCCTGCCCAAGAGGTGTGATCTCCAGTCCAGCGCGTTAGATCTGACCATTTCAGTCCAGGTTGGTTCATTTGATCTGAGAGCGATTGATCTGAGAGCGATGCAATGAAATGTCCAAAATCCGTTAATTCACCTGCTAAGATAACATCTTGATTGAGTTTACCTTCAATAAATCCTTGCTCAAATCCTGTCGCAACTGTCCAGGATGTTGTCGTATAGCTCGGTTTTGTATAGCCGCGTAAACGATTTGTAATCTCATAAGCGGAGGCATCCGGGTGAGATTGCTCAAGATCGCTGATAAATTGAAGAACGGTTGTAAGGTCAGTCATAGAGCAATCCAGTTTGGTTTGTAAAAGAGCGAGATATTACTGTGTCCACAGAATTAGATACATCATTTAGCGACAGCACCACGGAATGGCGGCAAGGCGAATTGCTGGAGGTGACGATTACAGATCTCAGCGATCGTGGAGATGGAGTCGGTCGCTCTGGATCGCGAGTTGTGTTTGTGCCGGATACGGTGACGGGCGATCGGGCACTGGTGAGATTGATGCACGTCAAAGCAAATCTGGCTCACGCGAAGTTACATGAACTGATCGAAGCGTCTCCGCATCGGGTTCGACCCGGTTGTATTGTGGCAGATAAGTGTGGCGGTTGTCAGTGGCAGCATGTCGAGTATGATTATCAACTCGAAGCAAAGCGCAATCAGGTTGTGCAGGCCTTGGAGCGAATTGGTGGGTTTCGAGAGGTGGCGATCGAGGACGTTCTGAATGTTGGTGGCGCGTTGCACTATCGCAATAAAGCGACTTATCCATTGGGGAGTTCTCAGACGCGGCAGGTGCAGGCAGGATACTATCAAAAAGGCACCCATCAGATTGTGAATCTGAATCAATGCCCGATTCAGGATCAGCGCTTGAATCCTCTACTGGCTGAGGTCAAGCAGGACATTCAGCAGCAAGGATGGCGGATTTATGATGAGAAGTACCATCGGGGACAATTAAGGCATTTGGCGTTGAGAGTTGGGCGGCGGACTGGAGAAATTTTGCTGACGTTGGTTACGGCTGATCCAGAATTGCCAAACTTAGAAACTCAGGCACGGGAATGGCTGCAAAGATATCCGACTCTTGTTGGAGTTGCGTTGAATGTTCAGCGCGATCGCACGAATGCGATTTTTGGAGCCGAAACATATTGCATTGCTGGGCAGTCTTTTCTCTCAGAGCGATTTGCAAATTTAACCTTTCATATTCGACCGGATACATTTTTTCAAGTTCATACTCAGCAAGCTGAAGCACTGCTTGATGTCATTTTTGAGCAAATCGATTTACAGGGTGATGAAACGGTTGTTGATGCCTATTGTGGAATTGGAACAATGACTTTGCCGATCGCACAGCGCGTCAAAATTGCGATCGGATTAGAAATACAGCCCGAAGCGATCGAGCAAGCGCAACAGAATGCAATCTTGAATGGAATTGAGAATGTCAGATTTGAGGTTGGAGCGGTTGAGAAAGTTTTGCGATCGCTGGAGGTTCATCCTGATTTGGTCATGCTCGATCCGCCTCGTAAAGGCTGTGATGCGAGCGTTTTAGAAACACTTCGGCACCAGAAACCCAAACAGATTGTGTACGTCAGTTGTAATGCTGCGACCCTTGCACGGGATCTAAAATTATTGTGTGCAGAGGGTGCATATCAGTTAACGCGAGTTCAGCCTGCTGACTTTTTCCCGCAGACGGCTCATGTCGAGTGTGCTGCTTTTTTGAAACGAGTGGAGGAGTAAATGCGATTTAAGGATCTAGTAGAAAAGTTAGGGCAGTCGGTTAAGAGTAGCAGTGAGACACCTGATGTTGAGATTACTGGTGTTTCGGCAGTGCTAGATAGTAAACCGAATACTGTCACTTATTCTGAAAGTCTGAAATTTGCCAATCAACTGCGTGAAACGCAAGCGAGTGCGGTAATTTTACCTGAGAATGAGGAACTGCTCACGATCGCGAAAGCACGGGGTCTAGCTTGGATGATTGTGGCGAATCCAAGGTATACGTTTGCTCAAGCGATCGCACTTTTCTACCAGCCTTACAAGCCTTCTGCAACGATTCACCCGTCGGCGATCATTGATCCTTCTGCTCAGATTGGTGAGAATGTTGCGATCGGCGCTCATGTTGTGATTGAGGCGAATGCTAAGATTGGCGATTCTGTTGTGATTCATCCCGGCGTTGTGCTTTATCCGGAAGTGACGATTGGCGATCGCAGTGTTCTCCACGCGACCTGTGTGATTCATGAACGCGCTCGAATCGGTGCGGATTGTGTGATTCATGCGGGTTCAGTGATTGGTTCTGAGGGGTTTGGCTTTGTGCCGACTCGGGAGGGCTGGTTGAAGATGGAGCAGTCGGGATATACCGTGCTAGAAGATTTTGTCGAGGTTGGATGTAATTCTTCGATCGATCGTCCGTCAGTGGGTGAGACGCGGATCGGGCGCAATACGAAGATCGATAACTGTGTGCAGATTGGGCATGGGGTGAAAACGGGTGAGGCTTGTGCGTTTGCGGCGCAGGTGGGCATTGCGGGGGGATCAGTGTTGGGCAATCGGGTGATCTTGGCGGGGCAGGTTGGGGTCGGCAATGAGAGCCGGATGGGAGATGGCTCGGTGGCATCGGCAAAAACGGGGGTTCATGCGAGTGTGCCTGCTGGGAAAACGGTGTCGGGTTATCCTGCGGTGGATCATCGAGTTTTTCTGCGATCGTCTGCGGTGTATAGCAAGTTGTCTGAGATGTATCAGGCGATTAAGCAGATCCAGAAAAAATTGGGGATGGATTCATAGTGCTGAGAACGCTGAAGTCATGCCGACACAAATCCTGGCAGCTTGAAGCGATGCCGATTAGGGGAGCGGTTTCGGATTTTTGACTACGGCGATCGGTAGGGCATGGGTGGACCTCCAATTGGCGGTTTAATCTGATAGCTCGGAATTACCGTTGCCGAATGTGACCCGATCGGGGGTTGAATGGGCGTACTTGGAACCATGACCGCAGGCTCAGATCCAACGGGGGGCGAAAACGAACAACATTCAATCGGATCAGCCCCGATCGGGGGTCGAACCGTTGCGCTTGGGACTAGGGTTGCAGGCTCAGATCCAATCGGTGGCAGATACGGGGTTGGCATGGCACCCCCTCCGATCGGAGGCTTAATCTCATAGCTCAAATCTCCAGGCGGCGGCACCGTCACGATCGGCGGCGGAACCATCAAATCGTTTGACGGCATAACCCCACCAATTGGGGGACGAATTGCCTGCTGATTCGGATCGGTTGGCGGTGTGTATCCGATGGGGGGACGGAGATACTTGTTTTCACGACGATGCCGCATAGTGATCGCCTCATAGAAAGAATATTGAGTAGCATTACTATACAGTGAAGCTGAGACTTTTTATGTTTATTATTTTGAATCGGACGACTCAGTATGAGAAATCGGCAGATCGCATCAAGCGAAATTACGCTTCTAGCAAAATTAACCGCAATGCCTCAATCTGAATTAACCAAGGAAAAGATCTCTGCTTCAGAACTTCCCACTTCTCCTTAAAAATCTCTGCTTGAATATGATAGTCCTGGGGATGAGTCGAGTCTGGAGTGAACTTGAGAAAAACAGTCATCCGATGCGGAGTTTCACTCGTCGAAACTAGCCAGCAAGGGAAGGTGTTTTCTGGATTTCGATCCTCTACAAACTGAATCTGATGGGCACGAATTCCAACATAAGCTAGACGACTGGGCAATGGCTCAAGCACTTGTAATCGAACTCCCCAATCTGCCGCTAAAATCTCTTGCTCTGCCACTCTTTGAGCAGGCGAAATGTTCTTACACCCGGTCAATTGAGCGACTCCTAGTACACTTGGGCGCTCGAAAATATCGTACTTAGAACCATAAGCAAGTGGATGTCCCTGCTCTAGAACGAGTAAATCCTGACAAACTCGATACGCTTCTTCTAAATTATGGGTCACGAGCAAACTTGCGCCCTTAAAGTTTCGCAGTCGAGCAATCACCTCTTGCTCCATCTGAGCGCGAAGATGTGTATCTAATGCGGAGAAAGGTTCATCCAGTAAAATCAATTCTGGCTCACTTGCAAGCACTCGCGCTAAGGCAACTCGTTGCTGCTGTCCTCCAGAAAGTTGATGCGGATAGCGATCGCGATATCCTTCGAGTTGCACGGCTTCTAATTGCGATCGTACTCGCTGACGTGCCTCATTTTCGGATAAAGACTTGGGCAATCCGAAGGCGATATTTTGTGCCACTGTCATGTTTGGAAACAGTGCATAGTTCTGAACTAAAAAACCAATTTTACGATCGCGACTAGGGACATTAACTCCAGCTTTCGCATCGAATAAAACTCGTCCATTCAGGACAATCTGCCCTCTTGTCGGGCTTTCCATGCCTGCGATACATCGCAGTAACATGCTCTTTCCGGCTCCTGATCCTCCTAAAATTCCTAGAGTCGATTTTGCAGTACTAAAACGAATATCGAGATCAAAGCTTGCGAGTTGTTTTTGAATCTCAACAAATAGCCCAGATGAACTGGGGTGAGTCGCAGTCGATCGAGTTTGATGAACTGAAGGTTTGGCTTTTTTCAGCGATCGCAGTTTCTTTTTTTGGTCTTGCCAGAAGTTGACGGCAAAAATTCCAGACAGGGAAATCATCAAAATTACGACTGCCCAAAACCATGCCTCGTCCATTTCCCCTGCTTCCACTGCAAAGTAGATTGCCATTGGAATCGTTTGCGTTTGTCCAGGAATGTTTCCAGCTAGCATCAAGGTTGCTCCGAATTCTCCCAGGGCGCGTGCAAAAGCAAGCACGGCTCCTGCTAGTACTCCTGGCAATGCTAAAGGGAATAGAATTCGACGAAACACCGTCCACTCTGAAGCTCCTAACGTTCGAGCAACGGCTAAAAAGCTTTCATCGATTTGCTCAAATGCTCCTAATGCAGTGCGATACATTAATGGAAAGGCGACGACGGTTGCTGTAATGACGGCTCCAGACCAGGTGAAGACGATGCTGAAATCGATTGACATTAACAGTTGTCCGACAAAGCCATTTTTGCCGAAGATGAGAAGTAATAGGAAGCCTACAACGGTTGGAGGAAGGATGAGCGGAGAGATAAAAAGACCTTCTAGCAGAGATTTGCCTTTGCCTCGATAGTTCAACATCCAGTAGGCAACAGCGATCCCTGTAAAGAAGGTAAAGATAGTTGCGAATGCAGCAACTTTGAGCGAGATCCAAAGTGGGGAGAGATCCAGGGGGACTGTTAGTAATTCATTCATCAGCGTAACTCCCTGTCATCAACATCTTAGATTTTGGACTGCAAGAAATCTGCGAAATCATTTCACAATAAAGCCATTCTTCCGTAAAACGCCTTTTGCCTCATCTCCTGATAGGTATTGCAGGAATGCTTTTGCTGCCTCAACATTTTTACTATTTTTTAATGCTGCCATCGGGTAAAGAATTGGAGAATGAAAGCTATCATCTGCGATCACTGCAACCTTAACTTTGTCGGAGATCTTTGCATCTGTAATGTAGACGAACCCAGCATCCGCATTGCCACTCTCAACGGCGGCTAAGACCTGTCGCACGTTGTTGGAATAGACGAGCTTCGATCGCACATCATTCAACAAGTTCAGTTTCTTCAAAACTTGCTCAGCATATTGTCCAGCCGGAACACTTCGGACTTCGCCGATCGCGATTCTCTTAATCTCCGGTTCTTTGAGACTAGAGAAGCTCGTGACAATTCTTGTATTTTTGGGGACAACTAGAGCTAAGCGATTATTTGCTAAATTTCCGCGAGTTCCCGGAACGAGTCCGCCTTTTTGCTCAAGCGTATCCATTTGCCGTTTTGCGGCGGAGATAAACACATCCGCAGGTGCGCCTTGTTCGATTTGTTGAAGTAGTGCGCCGGATGCCCCAAAGTTGTAGGTCAAATTCACGTTCGATCGTGTTTTCTGGTACAACGGCTTAATTTCTTCCAGCACTTCCTTTAAACTAGCCGCCGCAGAAATTAATAAAGTGGTGTTGGCTTGAGCAAGTTGTAAGCCAAGCACGAGAGAGAAACTTGTCAGCGCAATCCCCAAAAACGCCAGAAAATGTTTACGTCTCATACAATTCTGATTAGGATAAAAAGCCTGAATGGTGAAATTCGTCGAATCTTACCAACTTATATCAGACTCCACCAACTAAATTGGTATCGTAATGCCCAGAAAAGATCAAGGATGGATCACCTTTCAAACTTCTGAGGAAGAGCGCCAACTTTTGGAAGCGATTTGTCAGAAGTCTCAGCGCACAAAAACAGAGGTGCTGCGAGAGATGTTGCGGGGATTAAAATATTCGACTGAAAGCAATGTAAACCGGGAGAAGCCGGAAGAATCTGAACGGAGTACTCACCCGATCGAAGTCGATCGCTTAGAGGAGTTGGCTCCTAGAAAACCCCTTAAGGTCAGTTCTCGCAATATCTTGGAAGGCAAAGTAAAACGAGTTGTTAAAGGGTCGATCCATACTGAAGTGACGCTAGAAATTGTGCATCGAGTTGAACTGACTTCGACGATTACCACAACTTCGGCAGAAGCACTGGAACTTGAAGAGGGAAAAATCGCCTATGCGGTGGTGAAGTCAAGTGATGTTGTGATCGCAATGGAATGACAACGAAGTGAGGGGGCTTTCAGGAGTTTTGTCAGTCAATCAGGTTAGCACCATCAACTCAAAACCACTGAAAGAGCGAATTCGCAGTTCCTTCAGTGGTTTTTTCTAAGCTGATAGTTGTAAATTGCTCGATCGTTACTCAACAGCTACCATCACATCCGAAGATTTAATCACAGCATAGGCTTCTTTGCCTACCTCTAGCGCTAAGGCTTCAGCAGAAGATTTCGTAATCACCCCAACAATCTCCACATCCGGAGCAACTTCAATCACAACTTCTGTGTTGACGGCTCCTGGAATGATCTGTTTAACTGTCCCTTTGAGAGAATTCCGAGCGCTGATTTTCATGACCCTCACTCCTAAACAAATGTCAGCATCCGAGAGCCTAGCTCAATTTTGCTCAAGCAATCTGATGTCTGAGATACGAATTAATTCAGCGATTCATGCGTGTAGCAGTTCTTAGGGCAAACCCGCGAACAAGCTTCACAGCCAATACAATTGCCTTGATTCGCGATCGTCATCACCTTACGTTCAATCTCTTCATCATCTTCATCTTCGACCCATTCTCCTGCGTCATTCAATGCTTTAAGGGTTAAAACATCGCGACCACAAGCTTTGAAGCATCGACCACAGCCAATGCACTTGTCTTGATTGATGGATTGCACAAACTGCGGTATCCAAGTCGTTCCGCCAAACGTCACATTTGTTAAAGTTGCCACTGTGTTCTCCTAGTACTCTAGATTATCGATTGAGCCGGACATAGATTGCATCTTGAAGCGGATCGCTCAAGGCGATTTGATCCGCTCCAACTCTAAGAAGAAATCGAGGAGATCGCTGTTCGACAGTCACCATTGTTCCTAAGGTGATGTTCATCGATCGCAATTTCTGAGCTACAAAATCGCCTCTCGAACTATCAATCCGACTGACCACCCCCCGCTCTTGAGGTTTCAAAAGCTTGAGTGACGAACCTTCGATCGTAAATCCTGTCATTCTTCTAGCCCTCAATTAAACTAGGTAAGCTTCTTGGTGGGTGCGGATTGTGCAATCTGTGCGGGGATAAGTTACACAGAGCAAGGCAAATCCTTTTGCGACTTGTTCTTCATCTAAGAAAGTTTGATCGTCTTGGTTGATTTCACCTTCGACAATTTTGCCAACACAACTTGAGCAAGCTCCAGAATGGCAGGAGAAAGGTAAGTCGAGTTCTGCTTCTTCTGCGGCTTCGAGAACTGTAGTATCGTCATCAACGGGGATTGTGATGTCGAGGTTGCGTTTTTTGTTGATTAATCGAACTTGGTAAGTAGCCATGATCTTGAACCTCCGAGAGAGTAAGAGTAAATTTCAACTTCTAACTACAAGGCACTGCTGCTGGCGTGCAATCTCCCGCTTGGAAAGACTGTCCACAACCGCAAGTATCCGTTGCATTCGGGTTACTAAACTTAAACCCGCTATCCATCAAACCTTCGACAAAATCGATCAAAACTCCATTGATCAAAGAGGCAGCCTGTTGATCAATGTAAATTTTTACCCGCCCCTGTTGCTCAATCACATCATCGGGTTTCGGCTCATTTGCAATGTCTAACGTATACTGGTAGCCACTACAGCCCCCATCAGACACCCCAACTCGAATCCCTTTCGTGTCTGAAGGATTAGCTGTGCCTTGCAAAAAAGCGCGCAGGCGAAGTTCTGCTTTTTCAGTCAATGTAACGGTCATCAAAGTTCTCCTGGTTGTTCTAGACAAGTTGAAAATGCGATCGTCGATCTAAGTTGTGGATCTGTGATTCTAGAGACTGTGCAAAGTGCTGTCGCCAAGGTGCGTCTTTACCACATACTGGGCAATGCGGATCGCGATAGATCCGACGTTTAGCAAATTCCAATCGTCCTAAATTCATCGTCAAAAGTTCGGAAACCAAAGGCTTCTCAAACCCTGTAATTAGCTTGATCGCTTCTAGTGCTGTCAAACAAGCTAATGTTCCAGAAACTGCACCTAGTACTGCAAATCCACGCCGATCCCACTCTGGCTTTTCGGGAAACAAGCAAGAGAGACAGCCTGTTTGTCCAGGTAAAATCGTTGTTAAGTAAGCTTCCATGCCATCCATTGCCGCTTCTACCATTGGTTTGCGGTATTTCACACAAGCTTCGTTTAACAGATTTCGTTCGGCAAAATTGTGAGCGCAGTCTAAAGTGATATCTGTCGATCGTACTAATTCATCTACATTTTCTGGAGTAATGTAGTCAAATACCGTTTCGACTTCGACATCGGGATTGATTTTCTCCAAGGTTTCCTTTGCTTGAAACACGCGCGGTTTGCCCACTGTGTCATGCGTCATCAGAACTTGGCGATTCATATCATCGAGTCGCAACTCTCCCCCACGAACTAGAATCAGCTTTCCAATCCCTGCAACTGCGAGATACAATGCTGCTGTACCTCCTAGCCCGCCGACTCCGGTTACTAAGGCAGTAAAAGATTTCAGTCGTTTCTGTGCATCTTCGTCAAAGCTGGGGAGCATCATTTGGCGACGGTAGCGTTCTAGTTCTGTCGGGGTTAGGTCTAACACGGTCTGTTACCTTCAGATTCAAAATAAGGACGTTGCAAAGGTTAGAGGCGAATCGATTGGCGGTGATACGGAGTGACTGACGCAGGGCAGGTGATCGACTCATAAACAGCGAATCCGTTTTGACATCACCGCAAATCATCCGCCAGGTAGATTGTGGAACTTCATGCTTTAATCGGGTGATAGCTCCGACAACATCACCACTCCCTTCGGCTTCTCATTGAAAACTTTAAACAGCTTCGTTTCCAAAGGAGAATTCGTCAGGAATGTTTCATAAGCTTGGATTAAAGCATCCCGATACTGTGTCAAACGCTCTTCGTCATCAATGTCGGGAAGATTTGTATCAACCTCTGACATAAATTGCGATAGCTTTTTCAGAATGTGTAACCGATTCACATTCACAACCTTGGCATCGTAAGGCAATTGAAAGAATTCAAAATATGCCTCAGCATCGGTGATTTTCTTAAATTCCGCCAGCGTTAACGTCGTCATTTTGCTTGCTCCTGTTGCTTTAACTGTTGCTTGAGATTATGGATTTCTCGGAAAATCTCATAAGTTGCGGTTGCGACTTCGACTAATGTTTCATAGTCCGTGGGCAGCCCTTCAGCGAGATCATGCAGATCCATTTTCATTTGACCTGCTTTGCTATTGAGGCGTTTGATTTGCGTCTTGAGTTCTTCAACGCTGGTCGTCGTCGGCATTGTTCTATCCTTTGGCTGCGTCTGGGAATTTTTGGATCGCGTTTACGCCATTTTGGACAGTTTTCTCGCCTTCAAGTGCAGCCTTTTCTAGCGAGTCAAAGCCAAATCGTTGAGCATCGCGTAAGGTTCTAGTAACCACTAGCAACCGACCGCAGAAGACTAACGCCCAGCCAAATCCTTCATGGCTAAGATCAATCACAACTTGGCATAACTGTCCGGTTTCTTCTTCGACCCGAGTCGCGATCGCACGATAGAAGGCGAGAATTCTGCCTTTTGTAATCGAGTCAACTTCACCATCGATCGAGATTTCACGCTTTTGGGCTTTTGTCACTACATAGGGTTTTAGAAGTAACTCATCGCTCCAGGTGCGATAGGTTCCATAGGAATCATTCGCGCGGATCTGATTGACGATGGCTTGCAAAAATGGACTACTTGCCACTTCAAAGGTCGATTCAACTTGTTCTGTAACACTCATGCGATGGCTTCCTCTTCTTCAAGTTCTTCAAATGACGGCGATTTTTGCTGAAGTGCTTTGCGTAACCACGGGGGCGGATTGCCTTTCAGCGTTTGCACCAGTCGGGTTAGCACATCACTAATTTCTTCTTCTTCTGACCTTGCTTTGACAGGGGTAATGCGCTTCTTGATCAGTCGCGCTGCTGCACTGCCGCCAATGGATGCAACATAAACGATCGTGCAGTCTGCTAGGGCTTCTACTTTGGGGGCAAGTTTGTCTTCATTGCCGTCTTCTTTGAGGTCGCCCCCAAATTTCAACGTCTCAACAAACTCATATCCATCTGCCGAGATCTCATACACATCAATCTTGCTCGCTGAACCAAAATGAGCATTGATGTGAACTTGATCGCTGGTCGTAAAAGCAATCTTCATGATGATCACTCCTAAAATTTAATAAAGCTGCTACGCGCCAGCAGGGTGTGCTTCCTCTTCCTCTAAAAGCAGATTTCCAAGATTGAACAATAGCTGCGTTGTGCCTTGATAGCCCACTTTGCTAAATTGTCCATTCCCTAAGCGATCGAAGATAGGAAATCCTTGTCGATACAAGGGAATCCCTAACCGCTTAGAAACTGCTTTGCCGTGCGAATTTGTAATCAACAAATCGGCTCCGACTGCTAGCTGCTCAAAATCTTCTAAGTCCCCAATTGTGACTGAATCGATCTCAAGCCGCTCTAGCAGGGGTGATTTGGTCGTGGTTACTGCTGCTTGAATCTCACAACCCATTGATTCTAAGAACTGTGCAGTAGACCACAGCAGATCAGGTTCTAATGCGATCGCGACTTTCTTGCGTCCGAAGTAGAAGTGAGTATCTAACATCGCATCTTGCAATTGCCGACGCTGATGGCAGTACTTCGCTGGCACTTCAGCCCCGCTTAGATCTGCTAAGCATTGAATAAATTCATCGATTGACCCTAATCCTGTTAAGCGATCGAACACTTCAAACGGAATTTCAAATCGCTCGTGCAGAATCTCAGCCGCTTTGGTCATGCTGTCACCAACTGCCAGAGTAAAGACAGAACTCCCCATTTCGCGCAGTTCGGCAAGCGTGGTTCCGCCTCCGGTGACGGCTTCGTAAGAATCGTCTAAATGTCCATCCAAAGAAGCAGAGAGATCAGGAACAACAATGGGAGTCAGTCCAAACGCTGTGATCATCTCTTTGATTTCTTGCACATCGCCTGGAGTAAAGGCAGAACTTACTAAAAGATTCACTTGATTCGATCGCACTTCTCCCGGTTGTGGAAGTTGAGTCACAATACTTTCGACTGCTGCGGCAAATCCGTCTTGCAATGCGCCTTTGTAGTCGGGTGTCGAGGTAAATACGATCGGTAAATCAAATAGCTCTGGATGACGCTTGCGAATGCTTTTGAGAATGCCCTCCATGTCATCACCGCGAGTCTCTGTCAGTCCAGTGGTACAGAGTCCAATGATGCTCGGTTTTGACTTCTCAACCAAGGTCAAAATTGCCTGCTCAACATTGTCTTCACCCCCGAGAATCGTACTCACTTCAGTCATCGCTGTCGTCGAAAGTGGAATTGCTTCGCGGTAGTGACGCACGAGCATGACTTTTGCAAATGCGGTGCAACCCTGAGAGCCATGAAACAGAGGCATCACACCTTTCAGCCCCAAATAAGCTAGCGCGGCTCCGAGGGGTTGGCTTTGCTTTAGCGGATTTACCGCGACAGATTTCTTAGGAGTCGTGATCACAGCCATTTTACAAAACCTCCGATCGTTGAGTTTCCCAGGGAGCGGGTTTGCGGACTTGTTGCCAAACGGGACTGTGAAGAGCTTCGTCAATTTCTCTCGCCATCTCGATCATGCCGACATAGCCTGCATAGGGATGATGCCGCTCTTGGTTGATATCTAAGAAGGGAATTCGAGCTTTTAGAGCAGTGTACTGATTTCGTCCACCTGCAATCAGCATGTCTGCTTTTGTCTGAGCAATGACTCGAAGGAGTTCTTGAGCATTCCCTTTTTCTAGCATGATGCCGTCTTTTCCTAGCAATTCCTTAATCTTAGATTTATCTTCTTCAGTACTTTTCTTCGTACTGGTTGCCATCACTTCCATGCCGAGATCTTTTGCAGCAGAGATGATTGACCAGCTTTTTACGCCTCCGGTGTAAAGTACAACTCTCTTCCCTTTGAGACGTGCCCGATAGGGTGCTAGCGCTTCATCTAATTTTGCAGTTTCCTCAGCAATCAGAATTTCAACTCGTTCTTGCAGGTTCTTGTCTCCGATCTTGGCTGCAATGTTGCGTAAGCATCGATTCATGTCATCAATGCCATAGAAAGATTCTTCAATGAAAGGAATGCCATAGCGCTCCTCCATCTTTCTCCCCATGTTGATCAATGCTTTGGAGCAGATCATTACATTCAACTTCGCTCGATGGGCGTAGGTAATTTCTTTGTACCGAGCATCCCCTGTAATCTTTGCTAGTACTCGAATCCCAAGCTTTTCAAATAGGGGAAGTACGCCCCACATCTCGCCTGCAATGTTGTACTCACCGATCAAGTTAATGTCGTAGGGCGTGGTATATTCTGGCTCTCCTGTCCCGACAACGTAATCAAGTAGCGATTCGCCACCGATTCGATTGCCCAAGTTCTTACTTCCAACAAATCCAGGTGAATTCACAGGGACAACTGGGACACCGAACTTTTCAGCAGCCTTCTGACAGACTGCATTTAGGTCATCTCCGATCAGTGCAGTCACACAGGTCGAATAGACGAAGATCGCAGCAGGCTGATAGCGTTGTTGAACTTCAGCGATCGCTTGATACAATCGCTTCTCTCCACCAAAAATGATGTCATTTTCGGTGATATCTGTCGTAAAGCCCATCTTGTAGAGCGTCTCTCCAGAGGACAGACTGCCTCGGCTGCCCCAAGAATTGCCAGCACAGGCAATGGGACCATGAACAAGGTGTGCCACATCTGCGATCGGAACGAGGGCAATCATTGCTCCATCAAAAGCACATCCTCCCTGAGCGGCTCCGGGCTGAGCGACTTGAGTGCATGACTTATTCTTTTTTTGGTCTTTCTTGTGGTTGTGTTCACAACCCGTTTCACTCAATAGTTCGTTGATCTTGCCTTGGGTCATTCTCATGGCTCAAGCCCTTGTAATTTAATGAGGTGGTTCAACTAGCAGAGATACTGTGCAACATCTTCTTCGCAAACATCTGTCAAGTAGCTCAGTGCGCGGAAGCGAAGTAAGACGACTTCGGTGTATAGAGGGTTAAGCTTGCAAAGTGCTGGAATGTGGAAGGTTCGACCAAATAAAGCTACGTCACGCTCAAAGGGGCAAGCACAGGGAACAACTTTGCAGATTAGACGTGCGACTCTGTGATTGCGGATGGTGAAGTTATTGATTAAGCGGCGCAGCGGGAATAGCAGGTCGGGAAAACCTTTGTGATTTTGGGGAGATGGGTGTGTTGCAGTCATAGGGTAAAGTCATGGGGGTGAGGTGGGCAGATACGATTAGAAATCGTTTCTTTTCGTCGATTTAGGGATGTCTTGTAGCGCTCGGCTCACCCTGTAATCATGAGCTAGCTTATATAAGGAACATAATCCGAGGGCAAGGAGGATAGTTTCGAGCATGGCACTTCAGAAAGGGTTATCGATAAGTAAATGGGGAACTTCAATCTCAAAATTTTGGGTTGAACTCCCCAGCGTTGGAGGCGAAATCCTTGAATGAATTTGCTTCGTTTGGGACAAAAAACGCCTCAAACGAAGCAACAAAACCTAGCGAGTAAACGCAAACGTTAAGCTATCTTCAGCCAAGAAGTGAGCTAAGTGAAACGCTCGATCTTCTGTTGCAAGCAACATCTGCTCGTACATATATCGAGTCGCCCGATCGCCAACACTTTCAGCTTGTGCTGCCTGACGGCGCAGAACATTGATGACTGCCTGCTCTGCTTGCAAATCATTGCTCACCATCTGCCGAGCCGAGAAGATGCCATCTGGCTCAGAAGTAAAGCAGCAAAGCTCTGCTAATTTAGAGAATGTTGCAGCAGGTGTGCCGCCGAGTCCATTTAGGCGTTCACCGATTTGGTGAACATAGGCTGCCGCCGCATCATACCCTTCATTGAAAAATTCGTGTAACGAGTAGAATTCAGCACCTTCTACAACAAAGTGGTGCTTCTGATATTGCAGGTAAAGTGCCTGAAAACTTGCGAGTGCAATATTCAAACCTTCACAGACTGGAACCGTTACATCCTGTCCGAATCCAACTGGATTCTCTGCAACTTGACCAAAGGACTGAACGAGCGTTGCTGTCATTGTTTTTCTCCCTTACTTAAAGAGTTAAATCGATCGCTAAACTTCGTCTTACACACTCCGTGTCCAGCATCGCTCTAGCCATTCGAGCAATTCGCTCCGGGAAGCGGCAAATTGTTGAACGATACTCCGAACTAAACAAGCCGCGATCGCATCATCGACTTCGACCCAAAGTGAGCCATCTTCTGGACACCAAGCAGGTATCCGTAATTCTTGTAAGCGATGATAGATGCGCCAGCGATCGGTTCGAGAAATGTCCATGACCTGAGCCGCCGTTGTGCTAGGACTACGAGTGTGCTGAAACATAGATTTGAAGGGTTAGGAATGGGTGAGGGTGATTTGGAGCGTTTGTAGTCGCTCCTCTAGCTGTTCGATGCGATCGTATAAATTACGAATCACGACTGCCTGTGCATCAGGCAATTGACTATGTTCAAGCGGCTGAAAGGTCTTATTACAACCGCGACAGATATTGCGACCAGGAATGCCCACAACCGTACAAGCCGAAGGAACATCTCGAAGGACAATCGAGCCTGCTCCAACTCGGACATGATCACCGACTTGAATGTTACCGAGGACTTTTGCACCTGCGCCAACGACAACATGTTCACCGAGGGTTGGATGTCGCTTTCCGGTTTCTTTCCCCGTTCCACCGAGGGTGACTCCTTGATAGATCAAACTATAGTCACCCACGATCGCGGTTTCTCCAATCACAACCCCCATGCCGTGATCAATAAAGACCCCTTTACCGATCGTTGCACCGGGGTGGATTTCGATGCCCGTGAGGAAGCGGGTGAGAAAAGAAATGAAGCGCGGAAAGAATGGAACTCCGCGACCGTGAAGCCAGTGGGTCAAGCGGTGTGAGGCAAGGGCATGTAAGCCTGGATAGCAGAATAAAACTTCTAACCAGTGACGTGCCGCAGGATCGCGTTCAAAGATGATTTGAAAGTCAGCCTGGAGCGTTTGCAAGCCGTTCCTGAGAAAAGAGGGGAGGGAATTAAAAGAGCGTTTGGGGAGAACAAAGGGCTGGAGCATCGCTTTTCAAGAGGAATTAAAGCTATGGGTGTCCTGGTCTGCTTAGCTTATAGCAGGCAGGCAAAAAAGCTGATTCCGCGATCGCTCTGGATAGGATTTATTGAACTTATTAGGACTGTACTCAGCTTTCAAAGTCCGATGTACAGGCTGTTTGAAATTTCTTTAGGGGTGGGGGTACTCGCTTTTTTGAGGACTCGCTCTAGTATTTATGGGAATGAGGTTGAGTATTTCTACACTCAACTTGTCTAAGTGTGTATCCCTTAGCTAGTGCGCCATTTGGCTGATTCTGAACTCTAGTTTTGCCACAAATGAAGTTGTACTCAACTGTACTCAAATCTAGTAGATTCGAGGCAGAAGTAGGATTTTCTGTATCTGTGGTTACGGTTTGAATTCTATTCTGATATTTTTGAAAAAGCAAGTAGTCGATCGCAACAAAAGCCAATAGTGCAGTTTGCATCCAATTTTGATCACCTATATATAGAACGTTAAAAAAATCTTAAGTCGATCGCTAAATCCAAAAAAGTGATATTTTAGATACAGATTTGAATTTCGGAATTACCTGGAGTAACCACACTTCGGTTGCTCCAGTTTTTAACCCCTCACAAAATGCGTGAAAAACTCATCGTTGAGTACAGGTTAATACACCCAAAAAAATAACTCGAAAATCCTCGGAACCTAATGAGATCGAGGGTTCAGCTAGAGTACAGAAAAACCCAACCCCCGACCCTTTAATACTCAATCCCTGCATTAAAAATACTCACACCCTGCACCCCAAAATAATTTTTTCTCCTCTACAAATCAGGGTTTCAGCGATTGAGTACCTGCCTAATTAGTTCAATAAATCCTATCAGCACTCAGCCAAACAACGCAGAAAAACCTGGCTGATATAACTTGCACAACACCAATCACCGAAGCTTCTACCAGGAACTAAGATTTATACCGTTCCGAACCAGAAGCAGAAGTGTGTGGAGCGAAGTGATAACACCATGTCCCCGTCCAACTGTGAAGTCGCTTCTGTCTCGATTGCTCACTTAGACAAATCCCTCACACTTAAATAGGGTTTATTACTTGTTCAGACAAGGCTTGCAATCCAAACAGAAGCGACTTTCATTACTTACGACAGAGACTGTTAAATCTACTCCACAGGTGGCGATGTCCACTGACTATTCCGAAATTCAATGACACCACCACCCTCGGCATTGCTTACAACGCCCGTTACCGATCTAACCGTTAATAAGTCCACCGATCCGAATAATCCCAAATCAGCATCATCTGATAGTAGCTGTGGCTGCACAACGAATCCAAACGCAGCCCCCGCGATGGATCAACGGATGCGAGAACGAATCGAGAAGCACCCTTGCTATAGCGAAGAAGCTCATCATCACTATGCTCGGATGCACGTTGCTGTAGCGCCCGCTTGTAACATTCAATGTAATTACTGCAATCGTAAATACGACTGCGCCAATGAAAGCCGACCCGGTGTGGTCAGTGAATTACTGACACCAGAAGAAGCGGCTCACAAAGTACTTGTGATCGCAGGTAAGATTCCACAAATGACGGTATTAGGCATTGCAGGTCCTGGCGACCCGCTTGCTAATCCAGAAAAAACCTTCCGTACCTTTGATCTGATTGCAGATAAAGCCCCTGACATTAAACTATGCTTGTCTACTAACGGGTTGATGTTGCCGGATCATGTCGATCGCATTAAAGCTCTGAATGTCGATCACGTCACAATCACCATTAATATGGTTGACCCTGAAATCGGCACGAAGATCTATCCTTGGGTTCACTATCGTCGCAGACGCTATAAAGGATTAGAAGCAGCTCGTATCTTGCACGAACGGCAAATGGAAGGCTTACAAGCTCTCAGAGAAGCGGATATTCTCTGTAAAGTCAACTCCGTGATGATTCCTGGAATCAATGATCAGCACTTAGTTGAAGTCGATCAAGTCATCCGCCAAAACGGAGCGTTCTTACACAACATCATGCCGCTGATTTCAGCCCCAGAGCATGGAACGCATTTTGGGTTAACAGGTCAACGCGGTCCAAATCCCAAAGAGCTAAAAGCCCTGCAAGATGACTGTGCAGATAGCAACATGAAAATGATGCGCCACTGCCGTCAATGTCGTGCAGATGCGGTTGGCTTACTTGGTGAAGATCGATCGCAGGAATTCACCAAAGATAAGTTTATGGAAATGGAGTCCGAGTATGACTTAGAAACTCGGCAAGAAGTCCATGAGGGTATTGCGAAGTTCAAAGAAGAGATCAAGCTTGCAAAAGCAAAAGTCAAGCCGAGTGAGCGAGTGAAGAATAGTCCAAAAATCTTGGTGGCAGTTGCGACTAAAGGTGGCGGCATTGTTAACCAGCACTTTGGTCATGCGAAAGAGTTTCAGATCTTTGAGGTCGATGCAAACGAAGCGAAGTTTGTCGGACACCGCAAGATTGATCAATACTGCCAAGGTGGATACGGCGAGGAAGCGACTTTAGATCATGTCATTCAAGCAATTTCTGATTGTAAAGCAGTTCTCGCATCCAAGATTGGCGGCTGTCCTCAAGAAGAGTTAAAGAAGGCTGGATTACAGGTAGTAGAAGCTTACGACGTAATTGAAAAAGTCGCGAGAGAGTTCTACGACGAGTTCATGACTGCACAGGTTAGTTAGCACACTGTTTCATGTCTGACGGATAGCTCGATCGAGTGTTTGGCGACGATGATTGATTCGGGTAGCCCCCTATAATTCCCCAGAATCGGGGACTTCAAATCAAAGACCTCCATTTTTCAAAGTCCGCCAAACCTGGGGGATTTAGGGGGCAGCTATCCGCTCTCAACGAAGCGAATCTACTCCGCGAGTTGGTGTTAATCAATAGGGAGTCAAGCCATGAGTTACACGATCACCAGTCAATGTATCGGATGCAATCACTGCTCGCCAGTTTGCCCTACAAACGCTATTCAATATGATGGAACGCATCATTGGATCGATCCTAATCGCTGTAACAATTGCGCTGACTCATACTCCGTCGCCCAATGTGCAGCCGCCTGTCCTACAAATTATGGATGTGTTCCAGGTACGACTTCCGTAGTCACATATGAAATGCTGCGCGACTCTGATGACTACTGGAAACACTGGTTTACGACCTACGAACGCTTAGTTTGCAACCTTCACGATCCGAATCAAAGCCCTTACTGGCACAACTGGTTCGATCGCTATTCAGAAAGACTTTCCACTTTGCTCTCTCATCATTCGGGGACTCGAAATGCAAACCTGCATTTATCTAGATAACAATGCAACCACCCAGGTTGATCCGCAAGTTGTTGAGGCAATGCTGCCTTATCTGACTGAGTACTACGGCAATCCCTCTTCGATGCACCGCTTTGGAGGGCAAGTCGGAAAAGCCGTTAAAACTGCCCGCGCTCAAGTTGCAGCTTTGTTTAATTCAGAAGAATCTGAAGTCGTGTTCAATAGCTGCGGTACTGAAGGAAACAATACAGCAATTCGGGCGGCTCTCGCGGCTCAACCCGATCGCAAACATATCATTACGACCCAAGTTGAACATCCAGCGGTTCTAAATGTTTATAAGCAATTAGAAAAGCAAGGTTACACCGTTACTTATCTCTCTGTCAGCCGCAAAGGTCAAGTGGACATGATGGAGCTAGAAGCATCAATGACAGGCAATACTGCCCTGGTTTCGATGATGTATGCGAACAATGAAACAGGTGTCATCTTCCCAGTTGAACAAGCGGGAGCGATCGCGAAAGAATATGGTGCAACGATGCACGTCGATGCAGTGCAAGTAGCTGGGAAAATTCCACTGAACATGCAAAATAGCACGATTGATCTGCTGACTATCTCCGGTCACAAGCTTCATGCTCCCAAAGGCATTGGTGCATTGTACATTCGTAAAGGATTTCGATTCCGTCCTTTCTTACTTGGTGGTCACCAAGAGCGCGGACGCAGAGCCGGAACCGAGAATGTCCCTGGTCTGATCGCACTGGGTAAAGCAGCCGAACTCGCGCTTGAGCATTTACCGAATGTCAAACAAGAAAAGAAACTCCGCGATCGCTTAGAGAAAACCTTGCTCAAAACGATTCCAGAAATCGAAGTCAATGGGGGCGGCACAGAACGCTTACCCAACACAACCAATATTGGCTTCAAGTACATCGAAGGGGAAGCAATTCTCCTCTCGCTCGATCAATACGGGATCTGTGCTTCTTCTGGGTCTGCCTGTACTTCTGGCTCACTCGAACCCTCGCATGTTCTCAGATCTATGGGCTTACCTTACACGATTCTGCATGGTTCGATTCGCTTTAGTCTCTCCCGCTTCAATACCGATGCAGAGGTCGATCGCGTCCTTGAACTGATGCCCCAAATTGTCGATCGACTTCGTGCCCTGTCTCCATTCAACAGCGACCAAGCAGAATGGCTCCAAGGTCGAGAAGAAGCAGTTGCAGTTAAATAATCCTTTTAGCGAGATAAAGCCATGTGGGAATACACCGACAAAGTACTAGACCTGTTTTACAATCCACAGAACCAGGGCGCGATCGAAGATCCGAATCAAGAAGGAGTTGCTGTTGTATATGGCGAAGTCGGTAGCATTGCTTGTGGCGATGCCCTCAGACTTCACCTTAAGATTGAAGTCGATAGCGATAAGATTATCGATTCGCGGTTTCAAACCTTTGGATGTACGAGTGCGATCGCATCTTCTTCTGCTCTGACCGAGATGGTCAAAGGTCTAACTTTAGATGAAGCTTTAAATGTTAGTAATAAAGACATTGCAGAATTCTTAGGTGGACTGCCCGAAGCGAAGATGCACTGTTCTGTCATGGGACAAGAAGCGTTAGAAGCGGCAATCTTCAAGTATCGTGGCATTGAAGTTGAACACCACGAAGAAGATGAGGGTGCATTAATTTGCAGTTGCTTTGGCATTAGTGAACCAAAGATTCGCCGAGTCGTGATTGAGAACGGACTCAGCACGGTCGAACAGGTGACGAGCTATGTCAAAGCAGGCGGCGGCTGCGGTTCCTGTCTTGCAGGCATTGAAGATATCATCGCTGCGGTGATTGATGAGAAGGAAACGACGGCTGCCAGAATTGCGGCGGAGATAGCAGATGTTCAGACCCGTGGACCGCTCACAATGGTTCAGAAAATTGCACTGATTCAAAAGGTGCTAGACGAAGAAGTTCGACCTGTCTTGATTGCAGATGGCGGTGATGTTGAACTTTACGATGTCGATGGTGATTTCGTCAAAGTTACTTTGAAAGGTGCTTGCGGTTCCTGCGCGAGTAGTACTGCAACCCTTAAAGATGCCGTCGAAGCGAAGTTACGTCTTCGAGTCCTTCCCACCCTTGTTGTACAAGCGGTGTAACGTTCCAACCTAATTTCCAATGAATTTGAAAAAATCTCTGCTTTGGGGCGAAAGATCGCCACCTCCGTAAACGAGAGAGTGAGACGTTTCGATAGAACAGTTTCAATTGAAACGTCTCTATCCCCCACCTACAGCTTGAATTGACAAACCACACACCCTAATTCAAAGGAGATCCATTCTCATGACGGACGAAAACATTAGACAGATAGCGTTCTACGGCAAAGGCGGTATCGGTAAATCCACCACTTCGCAGAATACGATCGCAGCTTTAGCAGAAATGGGCGAACGCATCATGATTGTAGGATGCGACCCGAAAGCAGATTCTACCCGCTTGATGTTGCATAGTAAAGCACAAACCACGATTCTACACTTAGCAGCAGAACGCGGCGCAGTTGAAGACCTCGAACTCGAAGAAGTGTTGTTGAAGGGATATCGCGATGTGAAATGCGTAGAGTCCGGTGGTCCAGAACCGGGTGTCGGCTGTGCAGGTCGAGGCATCATCACCGCCATCAACTTCCTCGAAGAAAACGGTGCTTATGAAGATCTCGATTTCGTATCTTATGACGTACTAGGTGACGTTGTATGCGGCGGTTTCGCAATGCCGATTCGCGAAGGAAAAGCACAAGAAATCTACATTGTGACTTCCGGTGAAATGATGGCAATGTACGCAGCGAACAACATTGCACGAGGCATTCTGAAGTATGCTCACTCTGGCGGTGTGCGCTTGGGTGGTTTGATCTGTAACAGCCGTAAGGTTGACCGAGAAATCGAATTGATCGAAACCTTGGCTGACCGTCTGAACACACAAATGATCCACTTCGTTCCTCGCGACAACATCGTCCAACATGCAGAATTGCGTCGGATGACAGTGAACGAGTACGCTCCTGATAGCGTTCAAGCTCAAGAGTACGCAACCTTGGCGCGCAAGATCAAAGACAACAAGAATCTAACAATTCCGACTCCAATCTCGATGGACGAATTGGAGGATCTCTTGGTCGAATTCGGTCTATTAGGTGGCGACGAAGAGTACGAAAAAGCGATCAAGCAAGACCTCGCGACAACTGGCGCATAGGATTCACGACCAGGGAGGAGTGGGAGTTCTACTCTTTTACTCCCACTCCTCCCATTTACTACTCTCTCTCACATCCATTTCAGAACCTTTCAGCACTCTTAGAGAGGCACACTATGACTCCTCCGGAATCTGTAACCCTAGAAGAAAACACAGCCCCTGCTGTAGACCCCAAAGAATTGATCAACGACGTTCTAGAGGCATATCCTGAAAAAGGACGCAAAAAACGGGAAAAACACCTCAACGTTTACCAAGAAGGCAAACCTGACTGCGGCGTTAAATCCAACATCAAATCCTTACCTGGCTCGATGACCACCCGTGGTTGTGCCTATGCTGGCTCTAAGGGTGTGGTTTGGGGACCGATTAAAGACATGATCCACATCAGTCACGGTCCTGTGGGTTGTGGCTACTACTCCTGGTCGGGTCGCCGGAACTACTACATTGGTACGACAGGGATTGATACCTTCGGGACGATGCAATTTACTTCCGACTTCCAAGAGCGGGACATCGTATTCGGTGGTGACAAAAAGCTAGCAAAACTAATCACAGAACTCGAAGAACTGTTCCCTCTCAATCGCGGGATTTCGATTCAATCTGAATGTCCAATTGGTTTAATTGGAGATGATATTGAAGCAGTTGCTAAGAAAGCCACCAAAGAAATTGATAAAGCAGTTGTTCCGGTTCGTTGTGAAGGGTTCCGGGGTGTCTCCCAATCTTTGGGTCACCACATTGCAAACGACGCAGTTCGGGACTGGATTTTCCCCAGAACCGATAAAGCGAAAAAAGACGGCACGATCGATGTTGATCCCACTCAATATGATGTCGCAATCATTGGGGACTACAACATTGGTGGAGATGCTTGGTCTAGCCGGATTCTACTTGAAGAAATTGGCTTGCGAGTCGTTGCACAATGGTCGGGTGATGGCACGATCAATGAGTTGATCAATACGCCGACCGTGAAATTAAATCTGGTTCACTGTTATCGATCGATGAACTACATCAGCCGTCACATGGAAGAAACCTATGGGATTCCATGGTTAGAGTACAACTTCTTCGGTCCGACTCAGATTGCAAAATCGTTGCGCGAAATTGCTGCTAAGTTTGACGAAAACATTCAAGCAAAAGCAGAAGAAGTGATCGTGAAGTACCAAGCCCAAACGGAAGAAGTGATTGCGAAATTCCTTCCTCGTTTACAAGGTAAAACGGTTGCTCTGATGGTCGGCGGTCTGCGTCCTCGCCACGTTGTGCCTGCGTTCTATGATCTCGGCATGAGATTGATCGGAACGGGATATGAGTTCGGTCACAACGATGACTACAAGCGCACCACGCACTATATCGAAGATGGCACACTGATCTATGATGACGTTTCTGCCTTTGAGTTTGAGGAATTCATCAAGGAACTGAAGCCTGATCTAGTTGCTTCTGGAATTAAAGAGAAGTATGTCTTCCAAAAGATGGCGCTTCCTTTCCGTCAGATGCACTCCTGGGACTACTCTGGTCCTTACCATGGTTACGATGGTTTCGCGATCTTTGCTCGCGATATGGACATGGCGCTGAACAGCCCAACCTGGGGCTTGATCGGCGCTCCCTGGAACAAATAGTGTGCGTCGTTTGGGGCGGTCGAAGCCCCCTAAATCCCCCCATTTAGGGGGCAAACCTCCTCCCAACGCAGCCGATAACCTTGCAAGAAAATTCACCCTCCATCCTCTCTCTGGAGAACTCTCTCATGGCTCAGAATAACATCGATAAGATCCAAGACCACACAACTCTATTCCAACAACCTGAATATCAGGAACTGTTTGCAGACAAAAAGCAATACGAAGGGGGTCACGCTCCCGAAGAAGTACAACGCATCGCAGACTGGACAAAAACCTGGGAATACCGGGAGAAAAACTTCGAGCGTGAAGCCCTCACCGTCAACCCTGCAAAAGCTTGCCAACCTCTAGGTGCTATCCTCGCAGCAGTTGGTTTTGAACAAACTCTACCTTTCGTTCATGGGTCTCAAGGTTGTGTTGCTTACTTCCGTAGCCACTTCACCCGCCACTTCAAAGAACCCTTCTCTGCTGTCTCCTCTTCAATGACAGAAGATGCAGCTGTCTTTGGTGGACTAAACAACATGGTTGAAGGCTTAGCAAACTCCTACAGCCTCTACAAGCCGAAAATGATCGCCATGTGTACCACTTGCATGGCAGAAGTAATCGGGGATGACTTACAAGCCTTTATCAAAACCTCGAAAGAAAGAGGCTCTGTTCCTGAAGAATTCCCAGTTCCCTATGCTCACACTCCGAGCTTTGTCGGCTCCCACATCACGGGCTACGACAACATGATAAAAGGGGTTCTCACCACCCTTACCGAAGGCAAGAAAACCGAAACCAAGAACGGTAAGATCAACTTGATTCCTGGGTTTGAAACCTATGTCGGTAACTTGCGCGAAGTCAAGCGCTTAGCTGAAGTCATGGGCGTTGACTACACGCTCTTAGCAGACAACTCTGACTACCTGGATTCGCCCAACAATGGCGAGTACAACATGTACCCTGGTGGCACTCCGTTGGATGTTGCAGCAGACTCGATCAATGCAGAAGCGACGATCGCACTCCAAGCCTACTCGACCACCAAAACCCGTGAGTACATCAAGAAGGATTGGAAGCAACCTGTTTCTGTCGTTCGTCCAATCGGAATTCGCGGCACAGATGCCTTCTTGATGAAACTCTCTGAACTTACAGGTAAGCCGATTCCGAAGGAGCTAGAAGACGAACGAGGACGCGCAGTAGACGCAATCACCGATTCGCAATCTTGGATTCATGGCAAGAAGATCGCAATGTACGGCGATCCGGATCTAGTCATTGGATTAGTTAGCTTCTTACTAGAACTCGGCGCAGAACCGACTCACATTGTTGTCACCAATAGCAACCCTGAGTTTGAAGCAGAACTACAAGCCTTGCTCGACTCCAGCCCATTTGGTGTCAATGGCAAGATCTGGGGTGGTAAGGACTTGTGGCACTTAAGATCACTACTCTTTACCGAGCCTGTTGATCTCTTCATTGGTAACTCCTATGGGAAATACCTCTGGCGTGATACCAAGACACCCATGGTGCGGATTGGGTATCCTATCTTTGATCGTCACCACTTGCACCGCTACGAAACCTTCGGGTACAAGGGCACGATCAACCTGCTGAACTGGATCGTCAATACGGTGTTAGATGAACTCGATCGCAGCACGATCATTCCATCGAAGACCGACATCTCGTATGACTTGATCCGATAAAGCCGATCTTAGGGGGTGGGATTGTCTACCTGCCCCCTTTCTTCGTGCAATCCTGGGAGACAAAGGCGATGAACCAGATTCAAATCAATGACACGACCTTGAGAGACGGAGAGCAAGCCGCAGGAGTGGCATTTACAATCGATGAAAAAATTGCGATCGCAAAATTCCTCGACGATATCGGCGTTCAAGAACTCGAAATTGGCATCCCTGCAATGGGAAGACAAGAGACAGAAGCCATCTCTGCGATTAACCAGCTTGGCTTAAATGCAAAGCTTCTCGGTTGGAATCGCGCCGTCATTTCTGACATTGCTGCTTCTCTCTCTTGTGGTCTGCAACGAGTCCATATCTCAGTTCCCGTTTCAGAGATTCAAATTGCTGCTAAGTTCCAAGGACGTTGGCGATCGATGTTAGAACGCTTACGCGATTCGATTTGCTTTGCAGTGGATCATGGATTGTATGTTTCAGTCGGGGGTGAGGATTCTTCTAGAGCCGATGAAACCTTCCTGCTTGATGTCGCACTCTACGCCCAAGAGTGGGGTGCTTCTCGGTTTCGCTTCTGTGATACGGTTGGCATTCTTGATCCGTTTAGTACGTTTAACAAAGTGAAAGCTCTCGTCGATCGCTCTAATATGTCGATCGAGATGCACACGCACAATGATCTAGGACTTGCCACTGCGAATGCTCTAGCAGGCATTAAAGCGGGCGCAACTTCGGTCAATACAACGGTAAATGGATTAGGGGAAAGAGCCGGAAACGCTGCACTTGAAGAAGTCGTCATGAGTCTGAAGCAAGTCTACAATACACAAACTGTTATTGATACTTCACAACTACTTTCACTTTCGCGCGTTGTTTCTAAAGCATCAGGTAGCACAGTTCCGCCTTGGAAAGCGATCGTGGGATCGAATGCTTTTGCTCACGAAGCTGGAATTCATGGAGACGGAGTTTTAAAGAATCCGAATACATATGAACCTTTCTCGCCTGAAGAAGTCGGTTGGCAGCGTCGTCTCGTTGCTGGGAAACATTCAGGCAAACATCTTGTTTCAAATTTACTCGCGCAACATGGAATCATTCTTGAACTTGAAGAAACGCAGACTATTGTGAATTCGGTTCGAGATTTGTCGATGCAGCTAAAGCGAAGTCTGACCACTGACGAACTGTTAAGTTTAGTCCCTCGATAGGAGTGAGCGACGATGCGACCTGATGAAGTTGAGATTGATGATCAGCCGATTTATGAGATTGGTCACAAAGTAAGAACCCGCCGTCTGATTCGCAATGATGGAACCTTTCCAGGGCAAGAAATTGGCGTAACGCTTGCTAAAAAAGGGGACACTGGCTATGTCGTCAGTGTTGGAACATTTCTACAGACCTATTACATTTATGCCGTGCATTTTATGCAATCCGGTTTTGTGGTGGGTTGCCGGAGTAAAGAACTAGAATCCGCAGAGGAAATCGTATGAAAGTGATGTTACGCAAAAATGCGATCGGGCATTTGGTCGCGTATGTGCCGAAGAAAGATTTAGAAGAAGAAGTTATCAGTGAAGCAGAAACTGCGGAAGGTAAGATTTACACGCTAGCAAATGGCTGGGAATTGGCGATGCCAGTGATGGAGGAGCCGATGAAGCTACCGCAGACGGTTGAAGCTCGACGGCTTTAGGTCGGGTTGCTAGCTCGATAGGGAGATTGGGGAGATTAGGAGTCGTTACTCTTCGTCTCCCTTGGTCGTAGATTGATTTACTTTAATTGTATTGAATTTCTTATTGGGAAATCCTGCGTTTAATTTGATAAGAATTCTCAGCTATTTGAACGTACTCGATTTAACTTCTATACACTTGCTTTTCCCAAATGGTAAGCAACGATTCCGCTCATGACCCACCTTACATCCTTCACCGAGAGTCCTATGCTAATCGAAGATGCTCAATCCCGTGAATTCTGCCTAAAAGGACAGTTTCTAGCCTTCGTTGTCGAAGGTGGAAAGCTCAAATACCTCCGCATGTCCTCTGCTAACGAAGAGATCCAAATCAAACTCTCAAAAGTCGCCCGCGCTGCTTTGTTCCGCTCGATCGAGCACTCTTCCACGCTCCGCCCCTTAGACCCGATTCAAGTCACAGGTAAACAAACGATCGACCCAAAAACGGGCAGTGTAAAGCTCACTGCTCAAGAAATCTTCCGAGCCGATCCCACTGAAGAAAAGATTGTTGAATTCAAATCTGAGAAACCTTGTGCCAAAAAACCTTGCTATCGAGTTTTAGTCTGTCAAAACTCAAAATGTCAACGTCGAGGTGGACGCAAGCAACATCGCGAACTCGAAACAGCAATCCGTAATAGCGATCTTCACACCATTGCTAAGATCGAATCCTCCGAATGCTTAGGCAAATGCTCAATGGCTCCCAATGTCATGCTGATGCCAGGAAAAAAACGCTTAAGTGGCATGGAACCCAATGCGATCGCGGACTTGCTCAAAACCCTCTCATCTACCTCAAACTAATCGCAAAAGCTAAAACTTCAAAAGCTCTCTCAATCAAATCAGCCATCAACATTCAAAATCCCCCAATTTCTGGGGGATTTAGGGGCACTATTCGCGAGCACTGTAGTAAACTAAATTCTCAACACCTTCTTCAAAACCGCCTGATCCTGAGCCTTAACCTGAAACCTGCCATTCTCAATATCGCGAATCCAACTCTGGCTCTTTCCAGCCTGCTCAGCCAGTTGTCTCTGACTCAACCCAATACTCTTTCTCGCATTTACAATCTCCTCACTCGACAGCATCGACTGCGAACTCCGAGTCTTCGACTTTTGCTGCTTCCCAGTTTGCCGCTTTTTCTTCTTCTGCAATCCCGAAGACTGCTCCCAATCTGCTGGCAAAGCAAACGACAAAATCCGAGCATTCATGAGCAAATTCCACTTGCCACGAGGAGCCGCATCTGTCAAACGCGAAGCTCCACTTCCATCCTTGATCCAGAACTCTAATGCTTCTTCCGCATCATCTGGCAAACCTGCTAACTTTGACCACAACGGTCGGATCTCCGGCGGATAAGTGACCGGATCAAACTCAGGCTTCAACCCATAGTCCTCTAGCACTGACAGATCATTCTCAAATGCTTTGATAATTCGTTTGCGCTCCTCTCGTTGAGCATTTGCGATAATCACTTTCTCCTCACCATAAGCAACCCGCATTAACGTCGGAACCGTGATCCGTTGCTCTCTGCCAATTCGGGTTTTAAATAGCAGCCACAATAGCATTCGAGCCGCGCCTTCATGCTGCTGCCAAATGCTCATAATCGTTGATATCAAAGTTTTTGGCAAATTACCATACTGATAAAATGCCGATTGTTCCTTACAGTCCTGCTTATTCAAAAAGTACTTTGCCCACTCCCCAGCTTGAACTTTGAACGTCAAGCCAACCAAATGCTTACACCCCAGTTCATCTTCTTGAAAATGATGTTGAGTCTCTTTCAAATGCCACAGACGACTATCGGTTAATGAAAATGCAGGGACTTTACCTTGCTTCGGAAAGTCGATCGAGGCTGTTAACCAGCAAGGCGTTTCTGCTAAATCCTTGATCAAATTCAGTTTCACAGGCTTACTCAGATCTTTGCGCTTGTCTAACCCGAGATAAGCTTCGATCTGATGATCACCGATGACAAATTCTTCTTCCCAAGGCTTCTCTAATGTGGTCGCATGGGCTGCATAGAGCAAATGCAAACAGGCGGCTCGAATATCCATCTCATCTAAAATCTCTAGCGCAGCTTTTTTCTTAGCAAGCTTTGGCGGCTCACCCAGATTATCTGCAATCTTGAGAGTAATCAATCCTTGACCATGATGAATCGATCGCTGATATTCAACGGTTTCATTTTGAACTTTCCAGGGCAGAGATTTGCGCTGGGCAAGTAGATTGCACGCTTCCCAAATGACGATCGCAGAAGCAAACGGACTATTCTTACCGTTAGTAAACAGTTCAGGACTGGTGATCGGTCTTGAATCAACAAGCTTCGATCGACCTTTCATGGCTTGATACGGAATCGGAACATTCAGATCACAAGCAAGCACACACTGGGGTTTATCAAAAAACCCCTCGCAGTTGTTACATAGCACTGGATTGATCCAGAACCCTCCATCTTCCTCAATGTGGATCGCTCCGGTCGGGCATTGAGGACGACAGACATCGCATCCCATACAATCGCCAGAAATTTTGTAAGCCATAATGCTCCGCTGTTGGGGCAACACAGATAGAGAATGTGCGAAAAAGCTAACAAAGACCCGTTGAAGTCTCGTTCATTCACTGTCGAGATTGCGAAATAAGAAGATTTAAATCCGAGGCTTAGAAAAGAAAAAGAAAAGCGGCGTTTATACAGGTCAATAAGTATTCTTTTCTAGTGGAGTAAGCAGTCTTCTTCTGTTCAGTTTGAGCAAATCAATGGTTTTTTAACATTTGGAAACCTTTGTTCATAGTAAACAATCAGAGCTTTTCACAAACATAACAATGCCTACAATTTGAATCGAAGAGAATTGTAAACTACTTAACTTTACTGATAGGGATAGTCCAAAATTCAAATCGTTTTGTCTACTCAGGTTAACTTCGGAACTTTAGAATATGTTTGTTGCAAACAGTTACTAAAATTCGATTTGTCATTATAGATACACATTTACAAATAATTCCTTCACAGTGGGAACTTCAGCGATCGACAGGTTCTGGAATTCACTGAGATTTTAAGATCTTCTTAACTTGGATTTCTGCCGAATCGGACTAGGATTAGACAGCAATTCTAGGTAGTAAAAGCTCGTTTCAAAACAAGCCGATCTACCCTTGTAGCTTCAGCAATTGTGTTTTCGTTTTTTGCAACATTGCTGTTTCTAAACTCGCTTGAAGCAACCCATGAAACAAATTCCTACTTCACTCCTAACCCTAATTGCAGGCGTTCTCATCACCTTGATCAGCCTCTGGGTTAGCCAAAATCATCATCTCCTGCCTGTCCAAGCTTCAGAGCAAGCTCCTTGGGTAGACGACTTCTTTAGCGTCATGGTCGGGATTGGAACCGCGCTATTCATCGTGGTTCAAGGCACAATTCTGTTTTTCACACTCAAATATCACAAACCTGCTGGCGATGAAACCGATGGCGTTCCGATCGAAGGAAACTTTGCTCTAGAAATCCTCTGGACTGCAATTCCTAGCATCATTGTGGTCGGTTTGGGAATCTACAGCGTCGATGTCTATGAACACATGGGCGGGATTTCCGCCGGTTCAGCCATGGCGCATGTCCACTCTGCTTCGACTCACGCACATCATGACCCGCTGGGAACTGCGATGGCGGCTCCAATCATTGCAGAAGCTAGCAGCGAAACGAGTGATGCGAAAACTAGCATTCCCACCTATGGGCTTACCGAAGGTAACGAAGATGGACTGAATGTAAATGTGACGGCAATGCAGTACGCTTGGCTATTTGACTATCCTGCTGAAGGCGTGATGCCGGGTGAACTGCATGTTCCCATTGGCAAAAAAGTCGTTCTGAATATGAAAGCTCAGGATGTCATTCACTCATTCTGGGTGCCGCAGTTTCGCATCAAACAAGATGTGATTCCAGGTGAGCAAACTCAACTGCAATTCGTCGCGACTAGGCTCGGCGAATATCCGATCGTATGTACCGAACTTTGCGGCGCATATCACGGTGGAATGCGATCGACAGTTGTGGTTCACACCCCTGAGGACTATGAGAAATGGGTTGAGGAGACGAAGGTCGCTCAAGCAACCGAGACAAATCGAGCCGTTGCAACATTGTCTGACTCAGAATTTCTAGCACCCTACGCCAAAGACTTCGGCATTACCGCAGATCACTTAGCGCACTTGCATCCTTAGAACCATGACTCAAACCCAAGATCAAAATCTGATTATCTCTTCGGAAACAAAACTCCCTTCACATCCGACTTGGAAGTGGTACGACTACTTCACCTTTAATACCGATCACAAAGTCATTGGGATTCAATACCTGGTGACTGCGTTCTTCTTCTACTTAGTCGGTGGATTTATGGCAGTTGTCGTTCGCACAGAACTTGCAACGCCTGATCCTGATGTCGTCGATACCAGTCTATATAATGCGTTCATGACTAATCATGGAACAATCATGATCTTTCTATGGATTGTTCCGGCGGCAATTGGAGGATTTGGAAATTTTCTCATTCCTCTAATGATCGGTGCGCGTGATATGGCATTTCCAAAATTGAATGCCGTCGCATTTTGGCTCAATCCTCCGGCTGGATTGTTGCTAGTCGCCAGTTTCTTGTTTGGGGGCGCACAGGCGGGTTGGACATCTTATCCGCCTCTGAGCATCATTACTGCCCCGATTGCTCAATCGATTTGGATTGCTGTGATCGCACTTGTCGGAACCTCTTCAGTTCTAGGTTCATTGAACTTTGTGATCACGATTTGGAAGCTAAAAGTTCCTAGCATGAAGTGGACGCAAGTGCCATTGTTCTGTTGGGCATTGATGGCAACCTCGATTTTGGCGCTGCTCTCGACTCCGGTTTTGACAATTGGACTCGTCTTGCTGCTGTTTGATATCAACTTTGGTACGTCTTTCTACAAACCGGATGCAGGCGGCAATGTTGTTCTTTATCAACATTTATTCTGGTTCTACTCTCACCCTGCGGTTTACTTGATGATCCTGCCGATTTTCGGGATCATGTCGGAAGTGATTCCAGTTCATGCCCGTAAACCGATTTTTGGCTATAAAGCGATCGCCTATTCTAGTGTAGCAATCTGCTTAGTCGGATTGTTCGTCTGGGTTCACCACATGTTTACCAGTGGAACTCCGGGCTGGATGAGAATGTTTTTCACGATTTCGACGCTGATTGTGGCAGTTCCGACTGGGGTAAAAATTTTTGGCTGGGTGGCGACGCTTTGGGGCGGAAAAATCCGCTATACCAGTGCGATGCTATTTGCGATCGGGCTACTTTCGATGTTCGTAATGGGCGGTTTAGGGGGAGTCACATTAGGGACGGCTCCATTTGATTTACACGTTCACGATACTTACTATGTCGTGGGACATTTCCACTATGTTCTGTATGGCGGTTCTGTGTTTGGCATTTATGCTGGGATCTACCACTGGTTCCCCAAAATGACGGGCAGAATGCTAGATGAGCGGTTGGGACGAGTTCATTTTGCTTTGACCTTTATCGGCACACATTTGACATTCTTGCCGATGCACTATCTCGGTCTGCAAGGAATGCCGCGTCGGGTGGCAATGTATGATCCGCAGTTTACTTCTGTGAATCAGCTTTGTACGGTGGGTGCTTTTGTATTGGCGGTTTCGGTGATTCCTTTCTACTTCAATGTGATTCGCAGTTGATCTGCCAATAGCAGTCAGCCATTGTATATTGCTCTGCCGGTGTTTAATGTAATTTGCCGCTGATCTGGTAATACCACGACTGTCGACGCTGATGTGGTGGTTGATCTGCCAATGCAGTAGTTCACGATGTGGTCTTTGTAGGCTAATCGTCACATCTATTCAAGTGACAGGTTAAAGTCGGGTGTATTTAAAAAAATCAAACATAATTCATAGTTTAACCCTCTGTAGTCATCAATTACAAACAATTGTTGCTTTGCATCATAAGGTGAATGCGATAGCAGCGAGTGATCGCGATTGCCAGCATTAGCAGGTGTTGTACAATTGTTAAATCAAGTCATACGAAGTCATAACTGTGTCAAGCACCGTGTACACTAACCAATACTATTTTTCTTATCGCACACTTTGCCAAATGTCGGGTTGGTGAGTTTAGGTGGTCCTTCATGTTCAACATTGGTTAACAGTTTAACCATGTCATTAATCGACGAAACGTCATCACACACTCATCACACACGGCCGAAGACATTTCAACCGAAGACATTTCAACGTTTAAGCAGCCCGATGGACTATCACAACACCTACAATGAAATTTGGCCACAGTTTATCATCAACTTTGACACAACAATGCAGCAATGGTCGAAAAAACCTTAAACAAACTTCGCGACGTCACACACAAACACTATAAAATGCATGTAGAACTTTTGTTTTCTAGCATTACCTGTCGTCTGATAATTATTTCAGACTGGCCAAAGTGCTTGCGGCATGAACAGTGAGCTGCAAGCTGTTCATGTGATCTGTCATGGTCTGCAAGAGGTAGAGATGGTGTTCAGCAAATGGCAACTGTGCTTCACCAAATAATAAGTGTGGCCTGCCAACTACTTTTGTTGTCAGCCCTGATCTGTAAGAGGTAGGGATAGTGATTTGCCAAAACAACTGCAATCTGCCAACTGTTCATATGATCTGCTCTGGTCTGCCTTAAAAAGGAATGGTGGTCTGTCCATAGTAACTGTGGTTCAGCCAATGATAGACGTGATCTGCCAACTACTCAAGTGATACGCAGGTAATAATACACTTTCTGAGTGTAGCTGATTGTTATGCTTACGACAAGGTTTTTCTTCAAAACAGGGCAGCAATCGACCC
>JALOOO010000174.1 GCA_025454375.1 Leptolyngbya sp. Prado105
CCCCAAAACCCCAAAACCCCTGATCAGTATCGATGTCAAAAACTCTGTAAATATTTATTGATCGATGGAGCATAAAAATGCGCGGGGTAAGGATGCACCCGTAAGTCAGAAACAGCTCACCCAGTTCTTCAAGAAACCCGACACTAAACAGCAACTGCCTGCAACGAAGCAAGAGGAAGTCCAACAGAAAGCCAGTGCTGATGCCAGTGGTGCCAAAGCCAATGAAGCGTAAGACGAGATCGAGGTCGAAGTTGAACATCTCTTCGCCATTCATGAATTTTTTATAGAGTTTTTTCTTGGGTTCCGGGGACTTTTTCGGGTCTGGCTTGGAAAAATCAAGGAGCGTTTTGCTGCCGTTTACTACGCCGTCTTTTCGTGCCATCGTATCTTCTGCATAGAGATCCTCCATCAGGGTTTTGCCGGGAGCGATGACGCTAAAAACCTGGCGCTGAAATAGGTCTGTTGTGTCGCCTGGAACACCGCGAGTGACGCGACGGGATTGACGAGGATCGTATTGATTACTCAATGCACAGTAGTCCCAATCGACGTAGAGTGCATGGTCGCTTGATTTGTTGGCAATGCGGATTTGCAGCTTTTCGAGCTTGTGGAATTCGTAACGACTGTTGAATCTGAAGCTGATCCCGACGGTATCGGAGAGATTTTGGGCGGCGAGTTGTTCCTTTAAGTCTTCTTCATCTAGCCAAATCATGAATTCGTCGTTAAATGAAGTCACGATTTGGTAGAGAACGTAGGTGACGCACAAAAAATAGACCGTCAGTAAGACAAAATCGAGTTCAGTCATTCTCTTGAAGCAGATACAGCTTTGATTCTGTTCTTATACCATTTTGAGATTTCATGGATCAAAAAATCGACGAGGATTTCTGACCCTCGCCGATTTTCTAGTTCTGAAATTATCGATCGCGTTAACGTTCAAAATCTTTCTTCGCGTGTTTCTTGTCGTAAACATCTCCACTAAAGGGCTGTACTCCCGATTCTGGATATGCGTCGTCTCTTAGACCAAAGATTCGACCGAATGCCCCAGAAAAATATTCCGCCATATTGGTTACAACTTTTGGAACGCTCATGAAATCACCTCTGAAGTTTGTAGGTCAACCAATTCAATGAGTGAATGTCTCTAACTGATTCAATTATCAGAAATGTTTGGAGAATTGACGAGCGATCGCATTAATTTGTTAGAAAAGATCCGCGCTTTTTCTTGACTCTTAAATCTTCGCATTCTTGGTTTGAATAACAATACAAATCTGGAGCTATTGCTTTAACGATCGCAACATTTTCTTTACGTAATTCTTGTTTGATTTACTATAATCCAATCCGGTTTTAGGCAAATTTTTCGCAAATGACTCAAATAATTCGCTTGACTTTTGGTTAAAATAACTATAATTTGAATAAAGAAGCGACTTTAACCTGCCCCCTGACTCTCGCACACCTTTTATATCCAAGGAGGATTTGGGTGGAAGATCTGAAACTGACAATTCAACCTGAAGATTACAGTCTGCTGACTGATTTATATCAATTAACCATGTCAGCTTGTTATGTTGGCGAAGGTTTGGATCAGCGACGCGCAAGTTTTGAGCTTTCAGTGCGACGATTGCCAAAAGGGTTTGGTTATTTGATCGCGATGGGGCTTGCACAGGCTTTGGAGTATTTGGAGAATTTTCGATTTAGTGCGGATCAGATTTTAGCCTTGCAGGCAACCGGAATTTTTGAGCGTGCGCCTGCTGAATTTTGGACGGTGCTGGAGACGGCAAGATTTGAAGGCGATGTCTGGGCAGTGCCAGAAGGGACAGCCGTTTTTGCGAATGAGCCGTTTTTGCGGATTGAAGCGCCGCTATGGCAGGCGCAACTGGCTGAGACTTATTTGCTCAATACCATCAATTATCAGACTTTGGTGGCAACTCGTGCAGCGCGTCTGCGAGATGTGGCAGGCAAAGATGCGACTTTGCTGGAGTTTGGAACTCGACGGGCGTTTAGTCCACAGGGGGCGCTTTGGGCAGCACGATCGGCGTTAGCAGGTGGACTAGATGCGACCTCGAATGTGTTGGCAGCCTTGAAGTTGGATCGCAAGCCTGCTGGGACAATGGCACATTCGCTTGTGATGGCATTGGGTGCAATTGAAGGGACTGAATCTCAAGCTTTCCAAGCCTTTCATCGTTATTTTCCAGGTGCGCCGCTGTTGATTGATACTTATGACACGATCGCGGCGGCTGAAATGCTTTCTCGACAACTTCAAGCTGGAGAAATTCAACTTTCAGGCGTTCGGATTGATTCGGGAGATTTAGTCGAACTCTCGAAACAAGTTCGCGCACTGCTCCCGGGCGTTCCAATTTTTGCGAGTGGCGATTTAGATGAATATCGCATTGCTGAATTTAAGGCAAATGGAGCCTGTATTGAGGGCTATGGACTCGGAACGCAATTAGTAACAGGTTCCCCTGTGAATGGGGTGTATAAACTGGTCGAAATTGATGGCATTCCGGTGATGAAAGGATCGCCTGGAAAAATGACCTATCCAGGACGCAAGCAAATTTTTCGCGGGGAAAGGTGCGATCGCTTAGGGTTGATCACTGAAGCTGCAAACGGCGAAATCCCTCTATTACAATTAGTTCTAAAACAAGGGCAGCGACTGAACGAACCTGAAAGTATTGCTCAAATTCGCGATCGCACGACAGCAACGGTTCAAGGTTTGCCAGAGTCTGTCCGCAAGCTTGAAAATCCGGTTTCACTGCCCGTCGAACTCTCCCAAGCGCTATCTGAGTTAACCGATCGTACCCGGAGTCGTCGCACATGAGAATTGCCTTATTCGGAACCAGTGCCGATCCGCCTACGACGGGACATTTAGAGATTTTACGCTGGCTTGCGGAGCGATTTGACCATGTTGCAGTTTGGGCAGCAGATAATCCATTCAAATCTCAGCAAACGGATTTAGTTTACCGAACTGAGATGTTGAAGATTTTGGTCAATGAATTAGCCTGTAGCACTGTTGAAGTGCATCCAGAACTGAGTCATCCGCGAACGATTATTACCGTCGATCGCATCAAGGAGCGCTATCCGAATGCAGAATTAACCTTAGTCGTCGGATTTGATGTCGCAAGGCAATTATCGAAATGGTATCGTGCCAAGGAACTCTTGCAGCGCGTTGATGTTTTGGTGGTTCCGCGATCGCGCTATTCATTTACTCAGGAGGATTTGGAGGGGTTGAAGGCACTGGGTGCAAGAACTGAGATTGCGCCTGCGAGTGTTCCAGATGTCTCTTCAACGGCGTATCGCGAGGGCTGTGACTTATCCGGGGTGACAGCTTCGATTCAGGCTTATATCGATCGGGAGCAACTTTATCAATGCCACGCACATATAGAAAAACAACCCGTTCACTAATGGGGGAGAAGCTTGCAGATTTTAGGGTCGGGGTCGATAATGCAATTTTTTCAGTGGATACCGCGCAAAATCGTTTGCTCGTTTTGCTTGTAATGCGGCATGAGGAGCCTTTTTTGGGTCAGTGGAGTTTGCCTGGAACACTGGTTCGACAGGGAGAATCGCTAGAAGATGCCGCATATCGGATTTTGTCGGAGAAGATTCGGGTGAGAAATCTCTATTTGGAGCAGCTTTATACTTTTGGGGGACCGCAGCGCGATCCACGTGAGGCAAAAGATAGCTATGGTGTGCGCTATCTCTCGGTGAGCTATTTTGCTTTAGTTCGATTTGCGGAAGCTGAACTGATTGCAGATGGGGTGAGTGGGATTGCTTGGTATCCTGTGGAGCAATTGCCTGAGCTTGCTTTTGATCATAATAAAATCTTGGAGTATGGTCATCGGCGCTTGAGAAATAAATTAGAGTACAGCCCGGTTGCGTTTGATGTCTTGCCTGAACTGTTTACTTTGAGTGATTTGTTTCAGCTTTATACGACGGTTTTAGGGGAGAATTTTTCGGATTATTCTAATTTTCGATCGCGCTTACTTAAACTGGGGTTTCTCTCAGATACTGGAGTAAAAGTTTCAAGAGGAGCAGGACGACCTGCAAGTTTGTATCGCTTTGATGCTGAGGCGTTTGCGCCGTTAAAAGATAAGCCTTTAGTATTTATTTGAGTGCAGGATTATGGGACTTGGAATTGAGCAGCGACTAGCCGATAAGCGAGAAGAGATTTTAGTGATCGCGCATAAGTACAAAGCCTCTAATATTCGGATTTTTGGCTCTGTATCAAGAGGAGAAGCAAATGCGGAATGCTATGAGAGAAGCTCGCCTTTTACTCAGTAATATTTTGGAGTGCGATGATGTCCGCGTTGACTCTGAAGAAGTTTGGCAAGTGGTAGAGCAAAATCTACCAGACTTAAAACCGAATGTCACAGTTATTTTGCAAGCATTGAATCCATCATGATGAAAATTGCGATCGCACAACTTAATCCGACGATCGGAGATCTCGAAGGCAACGCTGACAAAATTCTCAAGGCGGCTCATCGCGCAGCTTCTGAAGGGGTTCGATTACTTCTAACTCCAGAACTTTCGCTCTGTGGTTATCCTCCTCGCGATTTATTGCTAAATCCGAGCTTTGTCGAAACAATGGCAAAGCAACTTTCTCAACTCGCATCGAATCTGCCTCAAGGTGTAGCAGTTTTAGTGGGAACTGTTGAACCGAATGCTGGAGCGCTTTCGACAGGCGGCAAACCGCTATTTAACAGTGTGGCTCTGATTGAGAAAAGCAATATTCTCAAAGTCTTTCACAAGCGGTTACTGCCGACTTACGACGTGTTTGATGAGGATCGTTACTTTGAACCTGGAAATCAGCCGAATCAGTTTGAGCTAGACGGGATTCAGATCGGCGTGACAATCTGTGAGGATCTTTGGAATGATGAGGAATTTTGGGGCAAGCGAACTTACAACTTGAACCCGATCGCGGATTTAGCTCAAGCTGGAGTTGCATTTACGATTAATCTTTCTGCTTCACCTTACACCGTTGGAAAGCAAAAACTTCGAGAAGCAATGTTAACGCATGGAGCGATTCGGTTTAATCAACCTTTGATCTATGCAAATCAGGTGGGTGGAAATGATGATTTGATCTTTGATGGCGCGAGTCTTGCGATCGATCGACAAGGCGAACTGATTGCCCGAGCCGTTAGCTTTGCAGAAGATTGGCTCGTGATCGAGTACGATTCGCAAACACAAGACTTTGAGAAAAGCTCGATTTCGGCTACACCTGATTCTGAAGCAGCAGAGCTTTGGTCAGCATTGGTTCTGGGTGTGCGCGATTATGCTCGTAAATGTGGCTTTTCTAAGATTGTATTGGGTTTGAGTGGCGGGATTGATTCGTCTTTGATCGCTGCAATCGCGGCTGAAGCAGTTGGTCACGAGAACGTTCTCGGAATTCTGATGCCTTCACCTTATAGCTCAGATCATTCGATTCAAGATGCACTTGCACTCGCTGAAAATTTAGGAATTCAGACTCAAACTTTCGCGATCGGAACCTTGATGGAATGTTTTGATCACACACTCGATCCATTGTTTGCAGCAACACCGTTTGGACTGGCAGAAGAGAACTTACAATCTCGAATTCGCGGAACATTGCTGATGGCAGTTTCTAACAAGTTCGGGCATCTCTTAGTTTCAACTGGAAATAAATCTGAAGTCGCTGTCGGCTACTGTACTTTGTACGGTGATATGAATGGCGGACTCGCGGCGATCGCAGATGTTCCCAAAACTAAAGTCTATAAACTCTGTGAATGGCTAAATCGAACTCAAGAAGTTATTCCAAACAATGTGTTGATCAAGCCTCCTAGTGCAGAATTGAAGCCGGATCAGAAAGATCAAGATTCACTCCCAGAGTATGACGTACTCGATGACATTCTTGATCGCTATGTTCACCAGCACCAATCTTTAGCAGAAATTGTCGCAGCAGGACATGAGGCGACGATCGTTGAAAGAGTCGTCAAACTTGTTCGGATTGCAGAATTCAAACGCAAGCAATCCCCCCCTGGATTAAAAGTCACCGATCGAGCATTTGGAACGGGTTGGAGAATGCCGATCGCCAGTCGCTGGATTGCTCAAATTCCTCGTGAATAAGCTTTTAACAAATTCAGTTCATCAGGGGTCAGTTCTCGCCATTGTCCCGGAGTTAGACCTGTAAGGCGAAGCTGAGCGATCGCGACTCGAACTAATCTTAAGGTTGGAAATCCCACGGCTGCGGTCATTCGCCGCACTTGGCGATTGCGCCCTTCAGTAAGCGTGATTTCTAGCCAAGCGGTCGGAATCGTTTTACGAAATCGGATCGGCGGATCGCGATCGAGTAAGTCTGGTTCGGGAAGTCGATCGACGATTGCCGGACGGGTGAGATAGTCCTTAATTTTCACGCCTTTTCGCAATTGAGCGATCGCGCGATCAGTTGGAATCTGTTCGACCTGAACCCAGTAGGTTTTGGAATGCTCAAATTTTGGGTCGCTGAGTCGGTGCTGAAGCTGACCATTATCCGTCAGCAGCATTAATCCCTCGCTATCTTGATCGAGCCGACCGACAGGATAGACATTTGTTACAGGAATGAAATCTTTTAGCGTCGATCGCGGAGTTGGAGAGTCATCTGTAAACTGACTCAGAACGTTATAAGGTTTGTAGAACAGCAAGTGAGGCATGATCAATTGCTCAAGACTTGCTCGATTTTACGATCCGAGGAAGGGCAATGTAAGCCAACGACGCAATCGCCCGTTTGAAGTCGATTCTGAAAGTTGCAGCACAATTTTTAATTCGTGCAGAGGCTTTGCGGTGCGGGCGATCGGCGTATTGAATAGAAGCGCGATCGTAATCACCAGAACCAATGTCCAAGCGGTCGGGAACTTGATGAGCGGTAAATGACGAACCATCGATATGCGTGAGAACAGCTTGATCATTATGACGGAAATCCTCGAAAATGGCGCAGTTGGACAGTCGGTGGCATTACGGATTTTTTGATGAAAATATTTGTAGCTTTGCAAGGTAAAGAATTATCATAAGATCTCCTTCTGAGTCAGAACTTTAGGGGAATTGTGCTGCCCTTCTCACACCCCAAAGAAGGGCAAAAAGCCAAATTTCCTCGTTGCTAAGATCTGTCCATAGAGTGAGATAATATAATTCGTATTCGTAGTACTGTGTTCAATGCTCTGTTAGAATGCTTCAGAATAGTACATTCGCATTTTGTTGTTTGATCAGAAAGACCGCTTAGTAGGGCTGCGATCCTAATCAATTCGCCCTGTCTCCCACCTCACTGAACCTATTTGACAGCATTGACTATGAACGGCGAAAACCTCGATCGCACTGGACTCGCTCCAACAGATATTCCGGTTTCAGCACCGCCCCCTCGCCGTCCACGCTGGCGTAAGTTTCTAGTTCCAGGGCTAATTGGACTTGCGGTTGTGGGTGGACTCGGTTGGACTGTGTTTAACCGAGTTATTCTGCCTTTGATGATTGTGAGTCAGATGAAGCCGCAGCCGACTCCAGTCCCATTGGCAAACCCAAAAACATCAATCATTGAAGATACATCTGACTACGCCGCAAGCTTGGATTCGCGTCAATCAATTACGCTTCAACCGCGAGTAAGCGGACAGATTTCTGAAATCTATGTTAGATCGGGGCAGCAAGTAAGCGCAGGGCAAGCCATTCTTCAAATTGACAATCGTGAACAACGCGCTCAAGTTGCCAGTCGCCAATCGGCATCGCAAACGGCTGAAGCTGAAATTGATTCGGCTCAAGCTGATGTCGAGAATGCCAGACAAACCTTAGAATCTCTGCAAGCTCGAAAAGCAACCGCCGAATCCAATGCAAGATTGAGCCAAAAAGAATACGATCGCTTTGTCACCCTGCAAAGACAAGGTGCCACCAGCCAGCAAGTTGTTGAGCAGCGCCGAAACGCGCTTGAAACTGCCCAGGCAGCGGTGAGAGAAGCCGATGCAGATCTGAATGCTCAACGCTCTACGATCGCTCGGTCTGAAGCAACAGTCGAACGAAATCGCAGAGCATTTGAACAGTCCCAAGCGAATGTTGCAGAAGGACAGGCTCAATTGCAGGACTACACAGTTACGGCTCCTTTTGCGGGGACAGTTGGGGAGATCCCGATTAAAGTCGGTGATACCGTTAGTCCGACGTCTGAGTTGCTGAACATTACTCAAAATCAGCAATTAGAAGTTCAAATTCAAGTCCCGTTAGAACGATCGAACGCTTTACGCCTGGGACTGCCTGTCAAACTGCTCGATGATCAAAGCAAAGAAGTTCAAACTGGGCGCGTTTCGTTTGTTGCGCCGAATGTTGATCCAGCGACTCAATCGGTGCAGGTGAAAGCGGTGTTTGAGAATGTGCGCAACTTGCGGGCTTCGCAGTTTGTTCGCGCCAGAATCGTTTGGAGCAAGCGATCTGGAGTACTCGTTCCGACCAGTGCGATTTCTCGGTTAGGTGGAAGAGATTTTATTTTCGTGGCGGCTCCATTAAGTGCCTCCGGTTGCTCTGAGCCGGCGGCTCCTCAAGGCGGTGGTAAGTTTGAAGCAAATCCGGATATGCTCGTTGCCGTCCAGAAGCCGATTAAGCTCGGCAGAATTATTGGCAACGAGCAAGAAGTCGTCGAAGGATTGAGCGCAAACGATCGTATGATTACCGCTGGGATTTTGCAGCTTCAAAACTGTGCTGCGATCGCAGATGCCGCTCAAGTTCCTGCAAATTAACCGTTGGAGTTCCTTTCACAGGCGTGATTCATCATGGTAATTTTGTCTGTCTCCGATTTCTTTATTAAGCGTCCTGTGTTTGCGACAGTGTGTTCGATTGTCATCACACTGTTGGGGATTGCCTGTATTCCAACGTTACCGATCGCGCAGTATCCCGACATTGCACCGCCTCAAGTGAGTGTGACCGCAAACTATGTCGGCGCAAACGCAGAAGTCGTCGAATCGACCGTGACGAACATTTTAGAGCGTGAGCTAAATGGGATCACAGGAGTCAAATTCATCAAATCTACTAGCGCAAATAATGGCGTAAGTAACATTAATTTGACTTTTGATCTAGGACGAGATCAAGATCTAGCAGCCGTTGATGTGCAGAATCGCGTTTCAACAGTGCAGTCGCGTCTGCCCGGTCCAGTTACTCAAACGGGCGTGCAAGTTGCGAAAACGAACAATAACTTTCTTCTCGCGATCGGGATTTACTCTGAGCAAGATCCTCAGAAAAAACAAGACCTCTACGATGATCTGTATTTGAGTAACTATGCAGATTTGTACCTTAGAGATGCACTTCGACGGTTGAAAGGCGTGGGCGAGGTGCAGATTTTTGGTGAAAGAACTTATGCGATGCGGATTTGGCTCGATCCAGAGCGACTTGCAGCAAGGACGCTAACGCCACAAGATGTCGTACAAGCCTTAAGACAGCAAAACGTCCAAGTTGGGACAGGACAGATTGGACAGGCTCCGGCGGTTCCGGGACAACAGTATCAGTATTCGGTCACAGCCCAAGGACGACTCAAAGAAGCTGAGGAATTTAATAACTTAGTGATTCGCACCGCCAATACTGGAACTTTAGTACGGTTGAGAGATGTTGGTCGCGCAGAGCTTGGGGCTGAGAACTATGGTTCGCTCTTGCGATTTACAACTGAGGATCGGGTGACTCACCGAGGCGTTGGGTTGGGGGTAAATCAACAGTTTGGCAGTAATGCGCTGGATGTCGCGAAAGCGGTCAAAGAGGAGATGAAGCGCTTATCGACGAACTTTCCGCCTGGATTGAAGTACGAGGTGGCGTTTGATACAACTGTTTTTATTGAAGCAGGGGCGAGAGAGGTTATCGATTCGCTGATTCAGGCGATTATTTTAGTCGTTTTAATCTTGTTCTTGTTCTTACAAGATTGGAGAGCCGCGCTGATTACCTCGATCGTGATTCCGATCGCATTCCTTGGGACATTCATTTTCATCAAACTGCTGGGTTTTTCGATCAATACATTGACGTTATTCGGGTTGACGCTTGCGACCGGACTCGTTGTAGACGATGCGATCGTGATTATTGAAGACATTACTCGTCGGATTCAGGATGAGGGAATGAACCCCGTTGAAGCCGCGATTTCGTCGATGAATACTCTATTTGGCGTGGTGATTGCGACTTCACTCGTCTTGATGACGGTGTTTGTTCCGGTTGCATTTTTTCCCGGCACAACGGGGCAGCTTTATCGACAGTTTGCTTTAACGATCGCGTTTTCTGTCGCCGTTTCGACCTTTAATGCCTTGACTTTTACACCCATGCTCTCCGCATTGTTACTGCGGCGTGGACAAACTGCAAGCAATAACTGGTTTTTCCGGCGGGTGAACTGGGGAATTGACAAAACTCGGGATGCTTATGCGAGAAACCTCGATCGAGTCGTTCGCAAGAAAGGATTAGTTTTGACCTTTTTTGCGGGAGCGTTAGCGCTGACTTACTTTGTGTATGGGCTTGTGCCGCAAGCATTTATCCCAGATGAAGATCAGGGGGTATTTATTACGATCGTTCAAGCGCCGGAAGGGGTTTCGCTTGCCTATACTGAGAAAGTTTTAGAGCAAGCAGAAGGCATTCTCAAAGCTCAACCTGAAGTTGCGAACATCTTTGCAGTGGGTGGATTTAGCTTTAGTGGTGCGACTCCGAATAATGGTCTAATTTTTACTACATTGAAGCCTTGGAGTCAAAGAAGAGGCGCAGATCAATCTTTAGAATCCATTATTGGCGGGTTCTTCCCCAGACCTTTCGGACTGTTTCCCAAGATGGCATCGATTCAAGAAGCCGTTGTGCTACCCTTCAATTTGCCTGCAATTTCTGGGATTGGTAACTTTGGGGGATTCGAGTTTCATTTGCAGGATCGAACGAACTTAGGCTTCCAGGCGATGGGCGAATCTTTGGGTAAGTTTATCAGTCGTGCGAGTGCTTATCCTTCGCCTCAAAATCCCAAAATTGCTCAATTGCGCCCGAACTTTAACGGCAACACCCCCCAAATTGCTGTAGAAGTCGATCGCGATCGCGCAAATCAGCTTCAAGTCCCGCTTGATGACATTTTCAACACATTGCAAATCTTTCTTGGCTCGACCTATGTCAATGACTTTAACCAGTTCAACCGAGCCTATCGCGTCTATGTTCAGGCAGATCAACAATATCGATCGAACCCTGAAGATATTAAAAAGCTGTATGTTCGCAGTACAACTGGACAGATGATTTCCATGGGGAAATGCTGATCCAAGTGAAAA
>JALOOO010000175.1 GCA_025454375.1 Leptolyngbya sp. Prado105
TGAGTAATGGCTGCATTTGTTGCACGATCAATGATGATTTAGTCAATGCTGTCTATCGGATTCTGGAGCGCGAGGACAAGATTGATTACTTGGTCATTGAGACAACAGGTGTGGCTGATCCGTTACCGATCGTACTTACCTTTGTCGGATCAGAACTACGAGACTTGACGCATCTTGATTCGATCTTAACAGTGGTTGATGCTGAAACCTTCACACCTGAACATTTCGACAGTCAAGCGGCAATGAGCCAGATTACTTATGGAGACATCATTCTGCTCAATAAAACAGATCTAGCAGGACAGGATAAAGTCGCTGAACTTGAAGAGTGGATTCATAGTACCAAAACTGGAGCCAGAATTATTCAAAGTCAGTATGGGAGGGTTCCGCTCCCACTCATTTTGGATGTTGGATACTTTGAGCCAGAATCCTATGCTGAGACTCAAGCAGAATCTCATGATCATCATCACCACGAGCATCATGACCATCATCATCACGACCACCATTCTGATCACTTAGCAAATGATGGTTTTGTTTCGATGTCGTACCAGAGCGATCGTCCTTTTTCAGTTCACAAGTTTCAGGCATTTTTGGATGAATTACCGATCGAGGTTTTTCGAGCGAAGGGGCTACTCTGGTTCAAAGAAAGCTATCTGAAACATATCTTCCAGCTGAGTGGAAAACGCTACGACATTCAAACAGAAGAATGGCAACAACCGAAATCCAATCAGCTTGTGCTGATCGGTCGAAATCTAAACACTGAGCAACTCAGGCAACAGTTAGACCAATGCTTAGAGCCTCTCTCTTCTAAGGTCGTTGCTCAGTAATTTCTGCTTTCGGGCATATCAAGGAAAATTCTATGCAGAAGGCGGCTTTATTCGCGCTCAACTTTAAGCATTGGACATCACGATCAGAAGAATTAGATATTCACAACATTCCGCAAAAGGATTCGATGCTGACGAAGTTGTTGAATTTGTCCTGTCCGTTCTAGCTGATTTAAGAGGCGGGTTACAGTTACTCTCGTTGAGCCAATCAAATCAGCGATCGATTGATGGGTAAGCGGGACATCAATTACACATCCTTGTTCGTTCAGCTTACCAAATCGCTGCGTCAACCATTCTAAAAGCCTCATTAATCGCTCTGAAACTTGCTTAACATGAACAAGGTCTAGCAAAACTTCCATTTGCTGAATGTGAGACAACAATAGAGGAATGAAATCGCTAGACAGTACAATTTCTCTCGTCAATACAGGGGTTAAGCATTCAATTTGATAAGGCTCAATATTCGAGAGTGGATGTCCGACAACATCGCCAGTTCCCCAGATGCCTAATGCTGAGACTGTTCCGGTTTCGTCCCAAGTGATCGATCGAACATACCCCGATTCGATTCGCCAGATACCTTTTGCGGGAAGGTGTTCTCGATGGCGAAACGATCGCGGCTGAGTCACATCACGATGCTGTAGCAAAGAGGCGTAGTGTTTTTTGGGATAGATTTTACGGGTGTCGGTCGGGAGAGCAAAGAGCATTTTTCTTACGTCTAGAAGGATCTGGGCTAGCAAAACCTGATTCAAAATCTCGACATTGGATCGCAGCTTCGGTCAGAGCTTGGCAGGGAAGCAATTAGAAGCGGTTGTTCGATCCTTGTGGTCGATCGCCAGAATTGCAGTAGCTCATTTCCAATTTGCTCTGGATGAAAATAGTGGAAGAAATGCTTGCCGCGCGGACAGCGCCATAAACGATCGCCTAGTTTCAGCATTCCGCTCCACTGAGCATGAGAGTGTTGATCAATCACAGAATCATCTTTCGCAGCACAAACGAGCAATGGAACTGAGACACCGCCTTTCGGTAATGGAACTAGCTCATAGAGCGAATGCAAGCTAGGCGAGGTATCTAAATCGCGATCGAGCAATGCAACAAAAGCTTGAACATGAAATGGCAAATCACAACCGAATAGGGTTTTAACCATTTGCGCCAACACTTGTTCACGACTACAAGACAACAGCTTGCGTTGCACATAGTAGTGAGCGTGCCAAGTTAGTGCAGGTTGAGCCGCAACACTGAGCAGAGAAAGCGACTTCACCCACTCTGGATAGCGACGAGCATAAAGTAGAGCAACGATGCCACTTGTTCCATGTCCCACAAGATGAACAGGGTGTACTTGATTTTGCAGATAGTGATGTAAGAGTTCAACTGCTGTATTGAGTGAACTTGCTTCATCAAGGGATTGCTCGTATTGCCACTGTGCGATCGCACCTAAAAACGGCGATCCCATTCTTTGCTTTGATAGATACTGCAACAGTGGACGATCGAACGCTTTCACACCCGAACTCGCACTGACCCACACGATATTCGATACAAAACTCATCCAGTTCTCCTAAACCATATTTGTGCAATCAGTGGAAGAGTTAGAATTGCTCTTCCACCGCAAGAATTCAAACGTGAAACTACACTTGGACTGAGTTCAAGGCTCGCTCAACCCGTTTGAAATCAAAGCCCATTGCGCGGAGTGCGTGCCAGAGATGCCCTTGCAGGAAGAAAAACGCCAGGAAGAAATGAGCATTTGCCAACCAAGCACGAGAGGTATGTGCGCCCATCGGCAGCCGTACAGTATCCGCAAAATAAGGGGTAACGCCCAGTTTGACTTCGAGTACAGGACCATAGAACTCGACTGGATAAGCGAGTGTGTTCACCGCACAGAAATAAGCGGCAACAAAGCCTGCTAAAGCAATTCCACCCAAGGAATACGAGAGAATCGCTTCACCAGAGAAGATCAGTAGATTTCTTGCCCATTTCATCGGCGGAACAAGAATATGCCAGATCCCGCCCGCAATCAATAGCAGTCCGACATAGATATGTCCCCCTACAAGGTCTTCTAAATTATTCACACTGGCAAAATGGGTTTGATAGCCATAGATAACGGCTGGATCTAACGTTGGTTCAGTCACCACACGAACATCTTGAATCGTGGCATCATACAGTCCGCCGAAGAACATTGCTTTTGCAACCAGTAACAATGCACCCGCACCCAGGAACAGTAAATGATGCCCCAGAATAAATCCAAGCGATTCAGGTTTTTCCCAATCAAAATGGAACTTTCGCGCTTGTCCAGTTGCTTCTTTCAGGTCTTGCGGCGCTCTAAAGGTGTGGAACAATGCCCCCGCCCCCAATACCGTAGAAGAAATCAGGTGAACTGCACCCACGACGAAATAAGGATAGGTATCTACAATCTGTCCCCCTTTGCCGACCCCGAATCCTAAAGTTGCAAGGTGTGGCAGCAAGATCAACCCTTGTGCGCCCATTGAAAAGTCTGGGTTATAGCGCGAGAGTTCAAACAGTGTGAATGCTCCTGCCCAAAAGGTTGTGAGTGCAGCTTGAGCAACATGAGCTGCAATAAACAAACCAGACAGATTCGCAAATCGGGCATTTCCCGCCCACCAGTCATATTGAACTTCTGGATTTCCGTAACTTTGCATAATTTACTTTTCTCCTAGTAAAGTTTGCTGAGATCCTCAGCTTGAAAAACGGATCAATTGACTAAACACCAAAAGCCGATTGGAGTTGATTGACCCAAGCTTCTATGCGCTCATCGGTGAGATCAGATTGGTTATCTTCATCGATCGCTAACCCACAAAACTGATCTCCTCGCACAGCCTTCGATTCACTATGCTCATAGCCTGCGGTCGAGGTATAACCGACCGTTTTCCCCCCAAGCTCTGAGATCTTTTCTTCCAAAATTCCCATTGCATCTTGGAAGTTGTCTGCATAGCCAATCTGGTCTCCACAGCCGAAATAAGCAATCTTTTTGCCATTGAAGTCGATACTGTCAAGCTCATCATAGAAGCCTTCCCAATCGGCTTGTAGTTCGCCAATGTTCCAAGTCGGGCAACCAACAATAATGCACTCATACGACTCAAAATCATCCGGGCTTACATCGCAAATATCATGCAGATTCACCACTGAATCGCCGCCGAATGCTTGTTGAATTGCTTCTGCGATCGTTTGTGTGTTTCCAGTCTGTGTTCCATAAAACAATCCAATTTTTGCCATCGTCGTTCCTTGTTACTATGCTGTTGATTGATGGATTAAGCTCTCCGCCCACTAGAGAGCCGATTCTAGCGATCGAGCTATGATGCTAGTCATTCCATCTACTTTGTTTAGGAGAGTCAAACAATGCTGAGTTATTGACTGTAAGTCTCAATAAGCTCAAAACAGAGTTTAGCATCATTACTGCAACAAATTCGCATTAATAAATTGTTAAATAAGATTAAACTGAATCACATCATGAATAGACACAAAAAGCTCCGGCTGTGGCACAGTAAGGAAGAGTGCGCTACAACCGAAGCCAAATTACACTAAGTTGGCAATGCTCAAATGCGATCAAGTTAATCGTTTTGAGTTCTCATCTTAGAATCAATAGAATTTACAACTGTGCTTTTTCTCCTTTGAATCGCAAATAGATGTTAGTGCAAATATAATAATAAACTATTGAGAATTACTCTCAGATTAAATAAGAAGGAGTAGAATTGCAAGTATTCGGTGTATCAATTTCAGTTGAATGTCGCAGCCAGAACCTAAAAACACATCGACTTAGTAAGCAAAAAACTGCTCCAGATAGTATTTACGGCTTTCTATATCTCTCACAGCCTTCTGTTCGCTTCATTTTGATTCTGTTCACAGACTACTTTGATTCCGACCAAGCTGTAGAAATCATGAGCAGAACGACGCAACTGGTAAGAATGGTTGCCGAGCAAAAAAGTCATCCACAAATCGATTAAGCATCTTTTCCGTTCGGACTGAGTGCGAGAAGACTCCAACGTACAAACCAGATCGAGTAGTGAAATCGATTTCCGTTTGCGTTGTTGCAGCTTCTCCATCATCGCGATAAGTTCCGTTGTCCAGACCTCAATCTCTTCGCCATGCGAAAGCTCTTTAATCGCATCAATGTCGATCGATGGTTTACGATCCGGTAACGCATCAAGCAGGACAGCCGCGTCATCAATCATCGCCTCGTGAATCACCTGCACCATCGTTGACTCTGAAATATAGTCCGAACACCTTTGGTGAGCGAAGCACCGCGAGTCATAAGGAACCGCCCAGTCTCCTTCGACATGAGCGGGCAACGGCAGTAATGGGACTGGCTCGATAAACTCATCGAAATCCACCACCATCGATCGTCGCACAAAGCACTCAAAGAAGTCGATCGACACCACCGGATCTCTCGACTCACGCGGTTGCACTTCCGCCTTCACTGCCTCAATCACCCCCACGTACTTCGCTTCCACGATCGATGCCAGTTGCAGCAGGGCATCGGCTGCCACCTCCAGCACCGATTGATCGTCTAACTCGGAAATCACTGCATCGAATTCTTGCAGCAGATCCAGCAGTTGTACTTCTTGCGGAGCACTCATCGCCTCCTGGAGATGCTCAAACAGATCAAGCCGAATCATCCCGTTGCCTCCAGATAGCAGGGACGAATCGGGCAGCACTGCGGGTCACGTCGAATCTGTGCCGCAAACTTGCGAATGCCGTATTCTTTGTGCAGCACACGCAGTAGTGTAGCAGTGTAAGCCTTGACAACCGTTGGAGTCATGCCCTCACAGTGTACCGGCGCAACCTCCACGATTTGCTCGTTGCCCTTCCACACTGCTCCTGCGATGGCGTGAACCGGAGAATCATACCCGCCCTCGCGGTACACAATCAGAACGGCGTAAACCAGATCGGTGTAAGGCGACTCAATTTGCAGTTGTTCCAGAGCTTGCTCTCGCTGCTTGATTACTTGTTTCTGACTATTGATCTCAGAATTTCGCAGCCGCGATCGCCTCGGTGGGCAAAGTTTTGGGTCATAACACCCATCGCTCTCAATCTTCGGGTCGCGCACGAAATTCTGCGGGTCAGTTTTGGGACTGCCGTGCAGTTGATGCACCTGCTCGATCGCCAGTGCCGCACATTTGTAGCATTTTTGGGGTGCTTTTCTCGGCATGATTCATCCTCATACGGCGACCGATCAGCGTTAAGACTCCGCTGCTAGAATCTGTGCAGCGCTCAATTGCAGAGTCGGAAACTGAGGCGAAACAACCTGAACGTTACCGCTGAACGGACGAGATTGGTAAGCACCGTTCACCAGTTCCAGCACCGTCACGATTGCTCTTGTTGGGTCAACTTGCCACAACTCACCGATGCCACGGGCAGCATACTCTCTTGGCTTTTCAACGTAATCGCGCTGATAATTATCGCTCTCAGGCTCACCTGGCGATACCACTTCAATCACGATCCCGGGTGGTGGCATTGTTCGCGTAATCACAGCCGTCGTCGCTCCTTCTAACGCAAGGGCACATTCTTCAGACAAAACCACAAAATCAGGCTGACGCACCGTGACCTTATCGCTGCTAACAGCAATTTGCACTCCGATGACCAGCAACTGGGTCGGAACACCTAGCCTCACGAATGTACCAAACAGAAACGATGCAATTTTTTGATTCAAGCGACTCTCAGGAGGCATCTCAGTCAGTACCCCATCCACCAACTCATAACGGGTATCCGTTCCATCGTCATAATCCAGATATTCCTCGATCGTGCTGAATTTTGGCTTAACTGATTGCGATTTGGCTTGAGTCATAGTAAAATCGCGTCCTCGGTTGAATAAATACGCCTCAAATCCTTGCCATACGGGAATTGTACTTGATTTTGCCAGTTTTGCGCCGCAGAATTTATGACAAAATTAGCCACACGCTGAATTAACAAAACTCAATCAGAGTGAGCCTTTCAGCATTCACAATCTTATACACGATCGAGTTTTCCGCAAAAATCTCTCCCCATACTGCAAATATACCGTAACTACAGATAATGGTTACTATGTGTGACTGTAAGCATAATGTGAACCAGATTCTCAAGTTATGCTTTCAAAACCGAAAGGCGATTCGTTTGAGGGCATAGATTCGTGCTAGGAGCAACTATCTCTAATACCCTATAGCCCCTACCAGCCCTGCTTTCTAAGCATTGCACCGTAATCTAATCATGAATTTCTATGGGCAAGTGACTCAATCTGTAAGGCTGAGGAGATTGCTAAACGATTGTGACAGCTTAATGTGCCAATGTCGTTCCAACTCGACTAGGCTTGGAGTGCCCTTCCAGTAATACCGTCATTACACAGTAGTCTTAGCGTTGAACGATCGCTCACATAATGGTTTCAAACTCGAACGTCTGCTTAAATTATGGTTTCAAAGTGATGAACTAAAATTACTGAAAGAAACAGCAGAATCAGGACTTCAGGAATTTTTTGGCTCAGCTTATGCTTTCAGAATGGCTCACATTATGCTTACAGTGACACTATGCAGCGTGACCAGAGCGTTCCACAACCGAGGCTCCTTCATATCGAGACAGATTATTCTTCAGCAGTCTCTAAAATTGATTCACCCATAGATTTGCGATCGGCAAGAATTGACGAATATTTACAGGCGCGATCGCTGGCTGCCAAAACTCAGAAAGCGTATCGTCAAGATTTACAGCACTTCTTGCGCTGGACGGATAAGAGTTGGTCTAGGGTGACGGCGAGACAAATCGCCCAGTTTAAGACGCATTTGCTGAGAAAAGAGAATGGGCAGCGAGTGTTATCAGATGCGACGGTAAAGCGAATTTTAGGGACGCTCAAAGCGTTTTATGGCTGGTTGTGGCGGTGTGGGTATGTCGATCGTGATCCGACGCTTGAAGTGCAGTTGCCGAAGTTGGCAGAACCTGAAGCCGATAATTTGAGCGATGAACAGATGGAGCAGATTTTAGCAGCGGTGGCAGAGACGAAGTTGTGCGATCTGTGAAATGTCAATTACATTGGACAAATTTTTTCATCGGAGTTAGAAGCTAGGTTTGAAGCAATGAGATAGCTTCGCTTCACGTAGTGTCCGCGAGAATGAGATCAAAATGAGACAGAAATGACGAGAACAGCAAGTAACAAAGCTGAACAAGGTTGTCATTCTAGAGCGTCAATTACAAATTGAGCGAAGGTGTACTACCGGACTGGACTAAAACAGGACTAAACCGAGAGTAGTACAGTGAGCCAGAATGCAGCAACTGCGTGCATGAGCAAAACCGAACATGCAGAAGCTGCGATGAACTTCTGCTGTGAAAAGCAGTTTGCCCAACACAAACAAGTCAGATCAAACCGTCATTTTCAAGCCGCATTAGATCGCGAGATGGCAGCTTGCTTGCGAAAACTCTCCGCCTTCATCTCCAAGATTGTAGCGTGATGGATCAATCGGTCAATCGCTGCAACGGTCATCATCGAATCAGTAAAGATACTCTCCCACTGGCTAAAGGGTTGATTGGCTGTAATCAAGAGGCTTCTGCGCTCATAGCGATGAGCAATCAGTTCAAAGAGTACTGAGGTTTCTGCTTCTGACTTTTTGACATAGCCCAAGTCATCTAAGATGAGCAGATCGTAGCGATCTAACTTGAGCAACAAAGCAGGCAGTTGCAGTTGCAGTTTAGCTTGCTGTAACTGCTGCACCAATGTCGTTGCAGGTAAGAATTTCACCCGCTTGCCGAGTTCTATCATAGAACGCCCCAACGCAATGCTGGCGTGTGTCTTCCCAGTTCCGCTGGGACCAAAAATCAAAACGTTGCTCGCTGTCTCCAACCAATCCGTTGTTTGTGCTAACTGCATGATCACGGCGGGGTTGAGACTGGGAACATGGCTGAATTCAAAGTTAGACCAGGATTTTCCGCAAGGCAATTGCGCTTCGCTGAGCGCGCGGGCAATCCGGGCTTGGTCGCGGCGGCTGGCTTCCCCCTCGGCGAGTGCCAGCAGGAATTGAGCGTAGCTCCAATTCTCTTGGGTCGCTCGGTGTTCTATCGTCTGCCAGTCGGACAGGAAGTGCCCCAATTTGAGGCGTTTGAGTAGCGTCGTCAGACTCTCGTATGGGGTCGGGGTCGGAGTTGGGGGTAGGACTGAGGAGTTGGTCATAGCTTGCTAAGGTATGTTGCTCGGTTGAAATATCAGGAACAGGGCTAGATTCCGTGGGCGATTGGAAATGTTGTTGGAGCCGACTTAAGCTCAGCGTATTGGTTTCCAGAGCTTGAGCGAGATAGGTCGCAACTGCTACTTCTTGGTCTTGGGTAGCAGCGATGTAGAGGGCTTCGACCATCAGACGGGCTGCGGTGTCGGGATCACTCCCTTGATTGAACTGTTGCCAGAGAGACCGCCAATCGTCATTGGGCAGTAACTCGTTCTGCCAGTCACAATACAAGAAGGCTCTGGGTTTACGCCGTAAACTTTCCACGACATGGCGGTAGTTAATGCTGCGCGCTCGACGAATGGCAGCACTGCCAGGAACGTGCAAGCGAGGCAATTCCAGCACTTGAGTCGTGCCGAAAAAGCCCACTAAGTGGTCATGATAGAGATGAATGGTCAATTGATGCCCAATCAGTCGTGAAGGCACTGTGTAAAGAATACAGCGGATGCTAATCGTGCTATGAGAGCTAACCCGCGCACTCAGCACTTCATAATCAGCCGTGCGGTAGCGAGGCAAAGCTTGCAAGAAGGGTTGCTCAACCTGAAATTTTTGAGCGCACTTGCCGTTGAGCTTTGTGATCACGCTGTCGATGAAAGCTTGGTATTGTGCCACAGACTCAAACTCACAGCTGCCTCGTCGATATAGCGCTTGACAGAGACGACGTTTGAAATAGCCGTGTGAAAATTCGATGGCTCCGTTTTGGTGGGCGACTCCTGGGGTGTTGCGGGTCGCTTGCATCCGATAGTGATCACAGATCGCGGCATACATCTGCGTCAATTGAGGATTGCGTCCTCCAGTGTTGCGATATGCTGCGCTCAAGCTATCGGTGCGATGGGTCTGGGGCGCACCGCCACAAGCAAATAGGGCATTCTGTAAGCCTTGGGATAAGCCAATAAAGCTCTCGCCGCCTAAGATGACCTGAACATACTGCCAGCCACTATAAGCGAGGCGATAATGATACAAAATGTGCTGTAACGGTTGCCCACCAATCGTAATGGTTACGCCTTTGAGGTGGGTGAAGTCGGACAAGCCCATCACACCCGGTTCATGCTTGATCTTGAACATCACTTCTTTCGGCTTGCCATGAACCGCTTTCCATTGTTCCACTCGGCGTTGCAAGGTTCTCAGCTTGTCATCATAACGACCGGGGTAGCGTTCCTGTAGCTCTTCAAATAACGTCGTGGGTTCAAGCCGGGGTTCTCGTTCCAACATGGGTTTGAGTTCCGCATCCCAAATTCCATCGAAGGGATCTGCTCGCGTTTGCCAGTCTCGCGGTCGCCCTCGTCCGGGTCGATGGGTACCGGATTCGATGCGACGGGCAGTACGCTCTGAAATTCCAGCTTGGGCTGCCGCTTTTTTGCGGCTGTCACCCGATTCTTTTGCACTCATGTAAATTCGGTATTGTTGGGTTTTAATAGGAGCAGGCACTAGTAGGTTCAGAATTGTTGTGTGAACCAATCCTAGTGTCTTTTCTTTTGCGTTTTGACCTTGCACAACAACGTAACTGCTTCGCTTTCACTTTACTGATCACTCTCTAGATTTCGATGAGTTCGTCTTATTCCAATCGAAGTAGAGTTTCTCAATTTTAATTCTAGTCTCAAATCAATCTCATTCTTGATCTCGATCTCGGTCTAAAAGTTAATCTCGATGCTGGACTATGTAATTGGCACTTGGCCAATATGATTGTCGCCCAACAGCGCTCAATGCCGTGTTACGGGGATGGATTTCATACTTTCGTCATTGCAATGCCAAAGAAACCGCAAAAGACCTAGATTTCTGGGTGAATGAGCGACTGTTTCTCTGGCTGCAAAAACGACATCGGCTGCCGCCGCGTAAAATCCTCGACCTGTACAAGCAACGGGAACAAGGAACGCGAGACAATTGGGGCATTCGCAATGGAGAGACAACTTTGTATCTTTATCGAATGAGCGATCTCCCGATAACTAAATATCGGTCACGCAATCCCCCGAATCCGTATCTCGCTGGAGAATGGGTCACAACGCTTAACCTTGCCGAAGTTCCTCAGCCAGAATCCGTTTGGCTTGGCAATGCCCAGAACAACGAAGACTGCTCCAATATATTCAAAAAAGTTGACCTAAAGATTATTCTATTGGGAGATCGAGCCCACTTCTACGATGAAATTAATGATCGTTTATGAA